>JALWYO010000059.1 GCA_026992735.1 Deltaproteobacteria bacterium | reverse complement strand
AATGAACTCCGTGCGTCACAAATGCAGGCCAGAAATTCCCATAAACTGAAAAATAAACGAAAATGAAAAAACAGCTGCATGCAAAAACCTAACCGGAAATCACTGGGTCGGGCCAAGCTAATTTCTTGAATGTTCCTTGTTTATGTCCCAATAACAGGTTTATGTGGCTCTATGTCTTCATTTTGAATATCAAAATGAGCCATCTCCAAAATCTCTTGTGTCATTCCAACTGTAAAAACAGGTGCTGATCTCAATTCGGTTGCCATCGTTTGCCGCTTCCTTAGGCAGCAGACCTGTATCTCTTAAAAACCTCTGAAAAATCAAGGGTTACCTTGCAAATTGTCTCATCGAACTCGTAACTCTCGGAAGCAAACACCCCCTGTTTATCATACCTTCTGCCATCTAATTTATAGACCTTTGCAACAAGGTCATCTGGATAAACAAGAACATAATATTTGACTTTTTCTTTCTCATAAATTTCAAATTTATATTTCTCATCCCGTAATGCGGTGGATTTACTGATAACTTCCACTATAATTTCTGGTGGTTTGGTAAGAAATCTTTCGTTGGTTTCGCCACATGTCAGGACTACATCAGGTCGAAGGACAATATCTTCCGCTATTTTGTAATCTATTTCCCCCAAGACTTCACACTTGGTGCAATCCCCAACTTGATTACCAAGCAGCCTGGCTATCTCATACGCCAGGGCCTGATGTCTCCTGCCTGGAGATGGAACCATTGCGTAGGCAACCCCGTCTATCAACTCCCATCTTCCTTCCCACTCTACATAATCATCGTAAGTGTAGTGAGGTAAATATTCTTTTTTTAGCATTCTCATAATAGGGCCCCTTTTCAAATTCGGTATAAGCTTGGCATGAATTTGTGTCCATATTTACTGGTCATATACAGAAAGTATCCTTATAATGTCTTCACCATACCTTTTCCCGTCTGACACCACCAATATCATGATAATATTTTTAAACCCGCTAGCCTCAAGCTCCCTTGCATACACCCTGGTATTTATCCCAGATCATGCATTTCAAATGCTCCAAAAGAGTAATTTCATTGAATTATTACACAGTTAGCATACATCTATTCCCGTTATATCTTCACCAAAAAGGCGAAGTTCAATCCGCGACAAATCCTCAGGCATTTGAAGTCGCAAGGAACTCGCAATTTTACCGAATTTGCTTTGTTGTCAGACAGTTGAAGTACCAAAGTAGTCTGCATGCCCTCCGCCTCGCATCTTCGACAAACTTGCGAGCTGCATAATCCTGATTTATCTGGCCCATTGCAATTGCATCTTTTATCGCCTTCTCCGGTTCTTCCTAGTAAAAGCCTGTTATGCTCTTCATCTCCATGAGGCAGGTCTTTTCATGCTGCTACATCTGATCAAAATACCCCTTTATTCCCCATTCAAGGCTCCTGCCCTGGATGCCATACTCTCCCTCTACTGGATCATAGTACAGGATGTTGTCCTTAACCGCCTGGCCAAGCAGATTGCGCATACCGGTCAATTTACGGCGGTCAATCGGATTTTCCTCAATAAATCTGGATAACAGGGCACGCCGTTCTTCTATATCCTCATAATCCACCCAGTCTGCTATCATTGCCACCTTTTCTCTTTTTATTTTTGCTGCAATATCATCAAGAGAATGCCGAAATAGTTGTTCCAGAATATAATAAATTTCCCAGGCACTTCCGCCTACTGTATCCCAGATTACTTCTATGTCATGCTTACTGAGGCTGTACTCCCTGACCTTGTTATGTTTCCGTATGTCACTGAGCCATGTAAAAACATCTTCCTTTTCGAGATAATCCAGCTTCATAAACTGGCTGGTCTTGCGAAGTTTGCTGTCAACATATACCTGTTCTATGAAAAAGGCGTCTGATGAAGCTATTATTACATGGCAGAGATGGCTTTCCTTGGTCATGGCTACGAAAAAATTCATGAGTTCTATTATAAGCCGCTTCTGCTTGTCAGGCATGTAAAGGCCGTCAAGCTTGTGAAATTCGTCAATGATCACTACCGGCTGAATGTTCTTTTTCTGAAGACGCTGGAACTCTCGTTCCATTACCAGGAATGGGTCTTCCTGTTTTTTTCTGAGCATCCTTTCTGTAAAGGCATCCAGCTTGAACAGACCAAATAGACTGTACTGGCGGCGCGTGCCGGTTTTTATGCCGTTATCGTGCTCAGTTGATTTAAAAAAGGCATCAATAAAATCATCATAAGATGCCAGAAAAATTTTTCGCAGGTTGAGAAAATTTATCTCGTAACCCCTCTCCTGCTCAATCTGATCAAACAAATGGTACATCAGGGTTGTCTTGCCCGAAGACTTGGGACCGTATAGGAACAGGATGGAGTTGGGGCGATTTTCAAGGTAGTTCCGTAGTTCTGCTATTTCACTCGCTCTATCGATAAAAGCAACATCCAGTTTGAAATCCTTCATGTCTATGTCACCTGTACTTTTAATCGTTGTCAATGGCCAATAATTTTGACCCACTTTCGGCCAATAAAATTGACCCACCTGAGGCGTTCAAAAGTCACCTTTGCCGTTTCTGTTTTAATCGATAGCTCTCTCCTCCCAGCATGAAAATATGTGAATGGTGGATGAGACGATCCACGATAGGCACGGCTACATTGTCATCGTGGAAAAACTCTCCCCAGGCGGTGAACTCTTTGTTGGTGGTGATGATCACCGATCGGTACTCGTACAGTGCGTTGACGAGCTGGAACAGGTTGTAACGTGCCTGCCGGTTCATAGGCAGGTAACCGAGTTCATCGATGATCAGCAGATCGAACTTTTGCAGAGCAGTGATCTGCTGTTTGAGTTCACCCTTGATCTCGGCCAGCTCCAGTTTCTCCACCAGCGCCAGAGCAGTAGTGAACAGCACCTTGTAGCCTGCGTCCACTGCCTCCTGACCAATACCGATGGCCAGGTGAGTCTTGCCCACTCCGGGCGGGCCGATGAAGACCAGGTTGGCGCGTTCATCAATGAAGCGGAAGTCTAGCAGCTGGTTGACTTGGCGCTTGGTGATGGTGGTCTGGTGCCGGTAGTCGAACTCTGCCAGGCGTTTGTCCACAGGGAAGCGGGCCTTACGCCGATTAAGGGTGATGCGCCGCTGGTTGCGCTGCTGCTGCTCATGGGCGACCAGGACTTCGGCAAAGGCCAGGTAGGAGACCTCGTTGGCCTCGGCCTCGCGAAGCAGGTCTGCGAGTCCCTTTGCAATGTGGTTGCAGCGTATCCCACGGTACTGGCTGGCCACCTGTTCAATGGAGATGTTCATCGGTAACCTCCTGCATATTAGTGGCAATCGAAGCATAACGGTCCAGTTCACGCAGTGGCGGCCCGGGAGGTGACGATGTTTCGTCGGTGCCTGGAGCAAAACGTTCTGGGTCTGCGACATAGGCTTCGAGGTAGTTACGGCAGGCCGTGGCAGTAAGAGAGGCGCGTGGGCTGCCAGAAGCCGCTTGACGGCACTGAGCTGGTCCTTGTAAATACGGGGGCTGGTCGCTTTGATCAAAGCGCATAGACGTGCTCCTGCGTCGTCCCCGATCAACTCACCGATGGCGGCCTCCAGGTCGGCAATGCGTGCCGCCTTGTCGCGGTAGTGATCTTTGTTACGGATAATTGTACCCTTGCCCTGTGACAGCCGGTGACGGGCGATTTCCTGGCCGGTTTCCAGGTCAGTGAGTATCAGGGTTCCATCCTCGACGCGTACCCCGACCCTGGCGCCCTGGTAGACCATGGGCGCGGAATACTTGTTGGCATGCCATGAGAGCAGGCCGGTCTTGTCCACCTTGCGGCTCTCCACCGGCACCTGTGGCCCCAGGGACGCCGGGGTCAGATAAGGCCGCATGTGGGATCGTTCGTCCTGCTCGTAACGCACCCATGGAACCTCACCCGTGGTGCCATGTACACGCCGGTTTGCCACCGTGTCCAGCCATTGCCTCAAGTGCTGTTCGATGTGCTCCCAGTCATCGAAGACCTCGCCATAAAGGCCATCGTGCTTGACGTACTTGACCCCGGCCTCGACCTTGCCCTTGCTTTCAGGATCATCGCCCTCACAGGCGTGAATGCGGAACCCCGCCCCAGTGGCATAGGCACCAAAGGCCTGGTTAAGTTCCAGCTACCGGTACTGCTCGTGCAACACCACCAGCGTGGTCTGGTCATAGACGCACTCTTCTGGCCGACCTCCAAAGTAACGGAAGGCCGCATCATGCAGCCTGATGAAGGTGGCTGTGTCCACCGGTTGGCGTGACAGCCCAACGTACATCAAGCGTGAATAGGACAGCACAAAAACTACAAAGTATACCCTGGTCTCGACTCCCCCTATCAGCACCCCGCGCAGCTCACCGCCATCTACCTGGCATTGTACACCTGGAACGCTCTCTACTACTGGCTCGTAATAGCACTTCTGGCGAAGGATAACCGTCTCCTTGAGCTGACGAATATAGCGGCGTGCCGAGCGGTCTGAAACCCCCAGCTCCGGATACTTCTTCTTGAGCTTACGCAGAACCTTCACTGCACTGAGGTTGGGAAACTGACCAAGCAAGGAAACGATGTAGTCACGGTGGACGTCAAGCTTCTTGCGCCGTCCACGGTGCCTTTGCCCCACGTCAATGGTGTACTCGTCCATCCGCAGGTACTTTCTAACCGTGTTGCGGGATATCCCAAGTTGGCGGGCAATGGCCCGAATCGTCAGACCATTGCCCTCGTCGTATAATGCCTTGATCTTGTGAATCACAGCCCACTCCTTCAATGTCTACCTCCCATCTCTTTTTATATTGTTCAGAGATGGAAGTTTTACAGCCAAATAATTGTTAATACACCCCAAAGGTGGGCCAATTTTATTGGCCGTAGGTGGGTCATTTTAAATGGCCATTAACAAACGTGAACCGTGTATGCCTTAAGTGCCTGTCCAGAAATAGCCAACTTTCGCAAAAACAAAGATTAAATCAGCTTGTTATTCCAAAAAATTAGTTGCTGATTATGCACGAATAATCTTCAAACTGCATAATTTGGGATAATAGTTGATATCGAGAACGATCTGGTGTCCTTGATTTGAAAATACTACCGCCATTCGGGTGAAGCACGGTCTGTGTATCCCCTGAAAACAGAAACAATTGGAGAAAAACAGTCCGGATAGACACCGGAATATGTAGTGATGAAAAAGCTATGCCTTAATGCTTTTCATGTTTCTACTGGCCTTCCACAAGACAATATTGGGCCGTTTACCAATCATATCCTTGAGTTTTCCGTACTCCTGCTCAGAGAGCAGAAGGGTACGGATTTTCCTGTTTATATATCGTTCGGTTTTTTGGACCAGATCCTGAAGGTTTTTATGGTCAATATTTCCTACTAATACGAGGTCGATGATTCCCGTATCTTTCCCGATAGCATAATCATCTATCAGCAGGGCCAGCTTTAGCTCTCCCAGCCGTCTCAGGATGCTATCCAGTATCCGGTCCATCCCCAGGGCCTTGCGAACCATGGAATGCAGCTCAGGAAACAGGGGGTGACCGGTGTTGGCCCTGTAGAGTATCTGCCTTCCGTTTTTTTTCTGGAACAGCAGCCCTACCTTTGACAGGTTTTTGAGTTCTTCTTTTATCACGCTCGGGGAGGCGGAGAATTCCTTGGATAGTTCCCTCAGGTAGGCCTGTTGATCAGGATTCAGGAACAGCCGCATGAGAATGTTGATGCGGGTTTTTGATGTGATTATGCCATCGAATATGCTGGACATGATTGGCTATTCTGTGTTCTCTTTTTAAGAACTAAATAGAATAAAAAATAGTACTTGTCAATAAGTAATCTCCAAATTCGAAAAACTATTTTGTCACGGGCCTGAAAGTTTCCTAAAGGTTACAACGGTGTCCGACATAGTAGGGCGGCAACGAAATTTTAGGTTCATCCGGATAATGAGTACCTCTGCTGATGTAGGTGGTATAATCTGAGCTTGAAATACTCCATGTCTCTGAAACCATATGTTTGTCGTTTCAAGGTTTTGATTTT
>JALWYO010000058.1:36861-62863 GCA_026992735.1 Deltaproteobacteria bacterium | reverse complement strand
TTTCAATATATTATCTTGAAAATTTTCCGGAAAATTTACTCCGAAAGTTGAGTATTTTAACCTGTAGGCCAGAATGGACAAGACTATTTGGGACTACGGATCAAAACAGCCTGGACGGAAGATAATGGTGAGGTCCATGGTTGAATAAATACCTGTTCGTCGTGGATAGTTAAGTCCCAAAAATTTACGCTGCCTAATGGATTGGTCCGCCGGGTATGCCGGATTTTGTCGGAACCATGCGGCAATCTCAGCTCTGTTTCATGACCTGTAACAAGAGCTCTTCATACCGGCCTGCGATAATCGACCAGTCGTATTTTCCCCTGCATCTGGCTCTCCCTTTTCGAGCTATCTCTTCCATTTTCCCCCTGTTTGCCAAGGTATAAATAATCTTTTCCGCCAACGCGCCAGCGTCTTTCTGCGGCACCAGGAAACCCGTTACTCCATCCTTGATTATATCCCCTATCCCACCTGTATCTGTCCCGATTACGAGACAGCCTGACATTGACGCCTCCACAAAGGTAAGTCCAAATCCCTCATTGTCGCCATCATCGGTCTCTGATGAAGGTCCAATAAAGATGTCTGCAGCCGCATAGTAATCCGGCAAATTTTTATTAGGGATGCTTCCAGCAAACAAAATTTGATCTTTCAAGGAAAGCTGACATACCTGTCGCATTAAGCTGTCAGCCAATTCACCATCACCAACTATAAGCAGTTTGGCTTTAGGATATTTGGCCAGCACCATAGGCATGGCATCTATAAGATAGCAAACCCCTTTTTTTTCTGTAAGACGCCCTACATATAACAACAAGATGTCATGAATCCTGTATCTCTCTCTTACAGCCCTGGAACCTCGCCTATCAGGACGAAACACCTTACTGTCAACTCCCATAGGAATAATTGCCGGACAAGATTCCAGAGGAATAACTTTTTTAAGATAATCACTCAAGGGCCTGCTCACTACAGTCACGCGGTCAGCTCTTGCCACAGCAATCCGTTTCATTTTTAGAAAAAGCCGGCCATTAAGGCTGAAGATATCAGCGCCATGGCCTGTCACTACAACAGGCACTTTAAAAATCATCCTTGCTATAGTCGCTAAAAAACCCTGGGGGAAAAGCCAGTGAGCATGGATGACATCCGGTCGCATCCTTCTTACAAGCAACAGCAACGAAAACAACTGTGACAGTAAAAAAAGGGGAACAAGCGCAAAATAAAATTTATTATGGCGCAAAGTAGGCAACATTCCAGTTGAACCCGCTAGTTTTTCAAGAGGTTCAAAAAAATAACGGAAACGATGGATAGTTACCCCATCCATCATTTCTCTTGTTTTGGCGCCTGGATAATGGGGGGTATGGACAGTGACATCAAAGGAATCTGCAAGACGCTTTGACAACTCATAGACAAAAGGCGGATCAGCATCATCTCTCCAGCGCGGGAAAGTAGAGGTAATAACTAATAATTTTTTCTTCATTACTGCTGCAAAACCTAAGTAAATGAGCAAGCTCAACAATTAGACGGGCACTGCTCCACTGCAATTACCGCGATGGATCTTCTACCCTATCATAGCGCATCTGGGTAATCTGCTCTGATATCAGGCCAAGTAGAAACACCATCACCCCTACACTGAGCAGGGTTGCTGACATGTTGGTAAACCTGCGCATTGCCAAATAAGTATAGACATAATATCCAAGCCCTGCCGTGAGAAAAAACATGCTTGCAGGCAAAAAAACACGCAAGGGAGAGAATAGAGTTGCAATACGCAGGATTATGAGCAGAAACCTGCTGCCATCTTCCATAATATGTATCTTGCTCTTTCCCTTCCTTCTGCCGGCACGCATGGGTATATACTTTATGGTAAGGCCGCTTCTAAGGTATGCCAAGGTGCTTGTTGTCGGGTATGAAAATGTATTGGGGAATAGGTAAAGATACTTCAGTACAGTTTCTCTCCTAAAGACACGGAATCCTGATGTGAGATCCTTGATGGGAAACTTACCCACATAAGATGCCAGCTTGTTGTACAGCCAGTTGGCGACTCTGCGGCCCAGGGATGCCTGGCTGTCTCCTGTCCTGGCACCAACTACCAGATCATATCTTTCTGCTTCTGCAAGCAGCCTGGAAATATCAGCAGGATCGTGCTGGCCGTCACCGTCCATGAGTACTACCAGTTCGCCTCCAGCCGCTCGGATACCTGTCTTCACCGCGGCACCATTGCCGATATTGTAAGGATGGCGGATCACACGGGCTCCCGCCTGTTCCGCAAGCTGGGCCGTTCTGTCCGTACTCCCATCATCCACGACAATGACCTCGAAATCAGGATAGAGAGCCCTGATCCTGGCCACTGTATCTCCTATGGCAAGCTCTTCGTTAAAGGCCGGAATAACTACAGTTACGCTGGAAAATTCAGCCCGCGCATTTTCTGAAGATCTTTCAGACACAGTCAGGACAATTTCAATATCTGGTATCTTATAAAATCCAGAAGGTGTGACTTGGGTTTAAGATCAAGATATTTATCATACGCATCCAGGGCCTCTTTCTTTTTGCCCTCTGTAGCCAGAACCCTGGCTTTATCTATAAGGGCCACGGCCTCGAAACCGTTTCCGGCATTTCCGGCCTTTTCATAATCGGCAAGGGCCTGGTCAAGCATTTTAACTTGCTCAGAAGCATAACCATTGCCCATGGTCGCTGTAGTAGCAAGTGCGCTCTCAAAACTGGACTCACAGGAGGCAAATACCTTTCCCGCCTTTTCCCAGTTGCCTTTTTCAAAATATGCCCGGGCAATAAGCAAGTTGGCGAGATGACCTGCATCTGTATGGGGAAATCTGCGAACAAGGTCATCAAGTTCCTTTAACCTGCCATCCAGGTCCAGATTGGACATTGCCAGCCCAAGGTAATAGGAGGCCGATTCTTCCTGCCTGTTGGTGTAAAATGAATAGCCACTCCAGAGCGAAACCACCAGGATTACTATTGCTATAGAGGCAAGAATCTGCTTGTAGTTTTCTTTCAGAGGGCCTCTCAACCACTCTGGCACATCGGCAAGCAATTCATCAAGCTTATCCCTTTCCGGCGCACCTGCCCCTGACTCCTCCATATCTTCCTTTCTTACCTTGTCATCAGCCATTTTTCTTTTCCTGTCATTTCTTTCCAAAGAAATCTTCCCACTTGAAAATTAAAGGAGTTGCATCTGGTTTCAGTTCACCGGAATCAACTACCTCGCCCACAAACATGTCATGATCCCCTGCCGGGAATACATCTTTTAACTTGCATTCGAGATATGCGAAGGCATCCTCCAACACCGGAGAACCATGCAATGCATTCCTGTATTCAACATTCTTCAACTTATCCACCTTTCTACCGCTCTTGAAACCGAAATGCCTGGCGATATCCATTGATTCGGTTGCCAGGGCGTTTATGCAGAAAAAGCCGGATTCTTTCAGCAGGCCGTGAGTATATCTCGGTGGAGCAATGGCAACCATAATCAGCTTCGGCTTGAAGGAAACCTGAGTTGCCCAGGCCACGGTCATCCCGTTAATCCTCTCGCCTGCCCGCACGGTTACAACACATACACCAGTTGGAACAGCCCTTGTTATTAGACTCTGCATTTAATCCCCCTTAAATCCAATAAGTTATCCCGGATTATGGTATCTGCTCACAGGATATCGCATCTACGGCGTTGTCAGACGCTTGACGTACAGGAAGTACGACCGCGCGTCCTCCGTCTAGTAGTTCGTTTCATTAATTTGCTACACCCACAATACATATCAATATGTTGAAATTGCAGCCAAAAATTATTTCAATTTTGTAAACATTTTAGTGAAACTTACTACTAGTATCTGGAGCACCCTGTAAACAGATATTTTGGACACAGATGAACAAGAAACACTGAGATTTTCTTTGTCTTTTATCTGCGTACGAAGTCTGCGTTTATCTGCGTCCTCTTTGTTCCCGTTGCGCCTTCACCCAAAAGGTGAAGTTAAATCCGTTATAAATCCTCAGACATTTGAAACCGCAAGGGACTCGCTGCATAATCCTGGGTTATAGATGTATATCTATCACTATAGACAAGATAAATTAGCAAGATTGACAATAACTGTCCACGCAAAAATGGGGCCACATAACCACAACCCTGCATGGCATTAACAATAGCCTCTCGTCCACGTCTCGCCAGCTTGCATTCAAACGCTGACAGACTATCTCAGAAGTCTGTGAACGCTTATAGAATGGGGAATGCATACAACAAAACTCGACATAACCCCCGTGATCAGTTACGACTACACTACCAATAAAATCAGGAATGAGTCAGCCTGGAATCATTTGCATCATGGGGTTTGCGCCCGCTAACTATCTTTGATTTGCCACCCGGGACAAGCTCCAATTTCACATCTTGAAAAAAATGCGCAAGAAAAGGCCTCTCATCCCTGGCAAAATCCTTGTTCTCCGCAGAGCCCATACTGGCCAGCCTTAGCCTGTAGAGAAAACGGATAAACGGGGTGCGGGGCTCCATGTGTTCCATCATTAAGAAACGCCCGCCTGGAACCAAGACCCTGCGGGCCTCTGACAAGGTACCAGACCTGGTAGCCGGGTCCAGCTCGTACATGGCATGAGAGCAGGTGACAACATGGAACTGACCGGAAACAAAGGGCAAATGCGCAGTATCACACAGGACAAAATCCACCTTTATACTGTTCTGCAGGGCCTTGTTTTTTGCACGTTTCAGCATGCCTGTAGAAAAATCGGCTCCAACCACCATGCCTCTGCCATTAAGCATCCGGCCTGCGGCAATAGCCACTGCACCAGTGCCGGTGCAAAGATCCAGCAGCCGTTGTCCTTCGGCAATTCCACTCTTATCCAGGAGATATTTTCTGAGGCTGAGACTTCTATCCCTGCTGTGCAGGGCTATAATCCGGTCATAAAAGGACGAAAATATATCATAATACAGACGGCGCCATCTCTTCATAATTGTAGTGTTAAGGTCTTGATCAGTTACGAATTGTTTCTTGAACAAAACTGGACACACAGCAAGATGATAACCACTGGACTTTGTATGTCTATCACATTATCCCGGATCATACATCCTTCACCCATTCCGCATGCCCGGCCATTTCGAACACCTTCTGAATTCCGGCCCTGCCTCCCAGAGCCACAATTACATCTCCGGCAGCAAGCGGTTCATCAGGAGAAAGCTGCAGGGACATCTGACCGCCGTATTTTTTTATAGCAACCACGGTAACACCAGTACGTTCCCTGAGAGAAATATCCCTCAAGGCCTTGCCATCAAACTCTGACCCCGGCGCTATCTCTATCTGTTCTATGTCCAGGTCAAAACCCACGGAATGGCTGGCAAGATCGAGGAATTCTGTGAGAGTCGGCTTCAGGACAGCAAGGGCCATGCGGGATGCGCCAATTTTGTAAGGGCTTATAACCCTGGTAGCTCCAACCTGAAGCATCTTTTTCTCTGCATTTTCATCCTCAGCCCTGGTAACTACGTTCAGCCTGCTGTTAAGGGCCTTTGCAGATATGGTTATATAGACATTGGCTGCATCAGTATCCAGGACACTGATCAGCCCCTTGGCCCTCATTATACCAGCATTTACCAGCACCTCGTCCACTGTGGCATCGCCGAGTATCCAGAGAAGGCCATCTCTCTCTGCATCTTGAACGGCATCCTTACTGTTGTCCAGAACAACGAAAGGCCTGTTGCGGATCTTGAGCTCCTGGCAGATAACCCTGCCAAGGCGTCCGTATCCACAGACTATGTAATGCTTTTCCAATCTTGCAATCTTCTTTTCCATACGCCTTCTGCTGATAAGCCCCCTGACATGCCCCTCTACCAGGCCCTCGGTTATGGCACTTACAACATAGAAAAACAGACCCACACCGGTGGTAATAAGCAGTATGGTAAAAATCTTGCCATACACATCAAGAGGCCTTACCTCTGTGAAACCCACGGTAGTAAGGGAAATGGCCGTCATGTAGATAGAATCCAGAAAATTCCATCCCTCTATGAACTGGTATCCGGCAATGCCAATGGCCCACAGAAGCACCATCAAAATGGCGATAACTGCGGATTTCCTTTTCAGCATGGACAAAAAATATCAAGCTGGGACATAACCCGGGGATGGCTACAAAACCGCTGAAGCCGCCGACAGCGCACACCTAAAATGCGAAACCGGCAACAGCTCTCATTTTCAGCATGGCCAAAGGGCTTCATACTGAGAAACATCAGAGCCTGGCAGCCCGTGACAGCACCTTGCTAAAACTTCTAAGGCCAAGATGGTAATCCGAGGGCAGATGCACATGGACTACCCTTCGGTTCAGCTGGTTCAACGCCTCGAAATCAGCAATGGCCTGGGCAAACTGGATATGCCAAAAAGACATGCCAAAACCAGGGACAGGCTCATAATCTATCGACCTCTTCCTGGTCAGGATTACGAAACCTGCAGAGATAGGGCCTCCCTTGTGAAGCTGACCGCTGGAATGGAGATACCTCGGCCCATAGCCTGCTACAGTGGCACAGCCACGTTCCTGCCGTACCAGGTGACGCATTTCGCCTACGACCTCGTCCACAACCGGATCATAAGGGAGATATGTCAGAAACCCCATATAGCCCCATGTGGGCAGCACCTGGAATATGTCCCTGAGCGTGCGTGTGAGCCCCTTCATGGATGCCGCCAATATGGATGAGGCTCGGAAGTTGATCTGGCTCTGGGGGTCCACCCAGAAAGACACTGGCATCCTGCCTTCTTTCTGGTATTTCTCAATGGTCACCCTCGTCATCTCCTTGGCAAGCTGCACGTTCGGCTCGTTGAATGCATTGACGCCGATAAAATGGCACGCCAGCGCAGTGGCCATCTCCCAGAGAAATACCATGCCACCGATATCGTAGAGATCATCCAGCTCCAGCCTGTAAATAGGAAAATCAGCCTCTATGAGCTCGTCTACAAAGGCATCCAGTGATTGCTCAACAGCAGTTGATTTCATCCTGCTATAGACGAATGTCCGCTCACCGCCGTAAAAACCCGGGATACCGGTAGATTCGCCGACTATGGGCACAAAACCCAGGGTATCCTTGCCGCTGCTTTCAGCAATAAGCTGTTCCAGCCACAGCCCAAAGGGCTTTATTGGTTTATCCATAAGGAGGGTCAGCTTGTCCCTGCTTTGAACGCCGTTTTCACCTAAAAATTCACCCAGTTTATAGCCTGGATTTTCGTCTGGTGGCACATCAGTACCACAGCTTTCCACCATGGAAGATGCACGTTCCAATAGCAAATCTATATCAATACCCAATACCGAAGCAGGGATCAAACCAAAGTAGGACAGAGCCGAATACCTACCACCGATATCCGGAAAGTTGAGAAAACAGTGGCTGAACCCATTTTCAGCAGCCAATTTCTCCAGAGGACTACCCGGATCAGTTATGGCAGCAAAACGCTCTCCGGGATTGTCCATCAAGGCCTTCAGCTTGTCCCAGAAAAAATTGAACAGCGCATGGACCTCCATGGTAGTGCCTGACTTGCTGGAGACAATGAAAAAAGTCTTGTCGATTCCCTCTTTTTCAACCTTTGCCACTTCTTCAGGATCCGTAGTGTCAAGCACCACAAGTGGAGGGAAACCCTCCTGCGGCCCGAAAATTTCGGACAGGACAAGGGCGAAAAGGCTGGAGCCACCCATGCCAAGCAGACATACACGATCAAACCCACCTGCCCTGACAAAGCTGCCAAAACCTTTTATTTCATCCAGCCTGGGTGAAATCCTGGATATCACGTCCAGCCAGCCGAGCCTGTTGACTATGGACGGGTAATCATCCTCCGAGTCAGACCATAGTGAAGGATCTTTTTTCCAAAAACGCTGGATTATGGCCTTTTTCTCTTCCTGAGAAAGCTTGTAAGGTCTGATTGTCACTGTATTCCCCTCCCCTCCCTGGGTTGATTGGATTTCAAAACCAGCAAATCATACAGCATTAACAAAAAGTGTCCATGGCAGATTACTTCCATGCCCGGCAAAATAGCCATTGGCATAATGGCGAGCACGCCGCAGGCAGCATATCCCCCAACAATACGCCTCAAATGCCTGAAAAAGCGGACTGGGATAAAGATCCTGCCATTACTGAGGAAGGGCTGCCACTTTCTTCCTCATTATCTTCAGCAGGTCCTCCGGCTTCTTGTTATGGAGTATCTCGTAGAATTGGCTCCTGTAGTTTTTCACAAGGCTGACACCTTCTATCACCACATCATAACCTATCCACTTGCCGTTTTTCTTGAGCATACGGTACTCTACAGGGATCTCCTTGTCATTCTCGATTATCTTGGTAGGAACTGCAACCTTGGTTGGAGAAAGTACCTTCTCATCCTCAAAAATAACCTTTTCCCCTGAATAATGTTCTATCTTTGTAAGATAAATCTTCTCCAAAAGCTTTGAGAACAGTTCCTTGAACTCCTGAAACTGATCCTTGGAAAAACGCCTCCCATATCTTCCAAGTACCCGCCTGGCAACACCATCGAGATCAAATATCTGTTCCACAAGGCTTCTCAGCTTCTGACGCCGTTCCTCCCTGTGGGCATCCCCCTTGTATCTTGGATCTTGTAAAACATGGAGAACCTGGTTTACAAGGCTCTCTATCTCCTGCTTCGGGGTATTATCTCCTGCAACGGCCCCTGCAAGAGGAAAAACTGTAAACAGGCATCCTGCTGCGATAATAAGGACAACCTGCATCATCACGAGCTGCTGCCTACAACAAAAAATCATATCATGCCTCCTGAATTCACCCGGCCATCCTTCTAACCAGCCTCCACCTGTATCCGCGGCTTGCATCTGTCATTTCACGTTACCAAATACGTATTTACTGATCAGGCTCTCTATGTCAATGGCTGATTCCGTCTCTGTAATAATTCCACCCGGGCCAAGAAGCTCATCTGACCCGCCTGGCTGAATACTTATATATTTGTCTCCAATAAGTCCACTTGTCTTGATAGAAGCAATGGCGTCTTCCTGAACAGGGACTCCCTTCCTTATCTTCATGGTTACAACAGCCACAAAATCTTTTGTATCCAGGGCAATATCCGTAACCCTTCCTATCTCCACCCCAGCCATCTGCACGCTGCTGTCTGTCTTCAGTCCTGCAACAGAATCAAATTTGGCCACAAGATTGTAGTAATCACCGCCAATGATTTCCATTTTACCCAGCTTGACAGTAAGATAACCCACGCACAGGATACCGATAAGGACAAATACCCCGACAAAAGTCTCCTGCGAATACTTCTTCATCTCTACCCTCTTCCTTGATTACACTTCATCTCTGCGATGACCTTCTGATTCTTCTTTGCCTGGGACATGACATCTTCAAAGGACATGGAGTCTCTAAGCTCCACTATCCCGGCCTTTATGGAAAACTCTATGCAAACCTTTGTGTAACTGGCAGGATCCATGATGTCCTGCCGGGAGCATTCATCTGCGAGATTCTTGACAATAGATGAGGCTGTATTGCTGTCTGCATGCGGCATGACAACAAGTATGCCTTCGGAGCCATACCGGGCAGCATAACCTGAACGGCCTATGCTCTCTCTCAGGCTCATTCCCATACACTGGAATATTCTCTGGGCCGCTATATAACCGACTTTTTCCTTGATCTGCTCCAGGCTGTCCACCCAGAAGAACACCACAACCGACGGATCTTCTGCTTCATTAACGCGCGCAAGCTCCGATTTAAGGACCTTTTCCACCTCTATCCAGGAATGCAGGCCGGTAAGCTGGTCCTGCAGGATCTCATGGCCGTGGATAAACTGCCAGACCACATCATCATCACACTGCTCGAGCTCCAGCGGGCTGCCCTGAAAGGCAATCCTTTTGTTCTCGATTATAACCACCCTGTTACTGATAAAAAACACATCTGGTATGTCATGGCTCACCATCACGCCGGTAAAGCCGATTTCCTTCTGATAATGGGCAACCATGTTGAGAACGGCATTCTTTCTCAATGGATCCAGGCCGGTGGTAGGCTCATCAAACAGGATCATCTCCGGCTCTGTGACAACTGCCCTGGCAAGTGCTACCCTTTTCTGCATTCCACCCGAGATCTGAGATGGATACTTGTGCTCCACGCCTTCAAGCTCGAACTGCTCTATGCGGTACATGACCTTTTTCCGTACCTCTGAAGCAGGCATCCTGGTCCTTTCCACCAGGGGAAGGGCTATGTTCTCAAAAATAGTAAGGGAATCAAATAGTGCATTGTTCTGAAACATGTAGCTCAAAGAACGCTTGAACCTTGTCCATTCCGCCTTGCTGAACTGGCTAAGGGGCTTGCCCCTGACGAGAATCTGGCCTGAATCAGGCTTGAGAAGGCCGATGATATGCTTCAACAAGACACTCTTGCCAGCACCACTTTTACCAATTATGGCTGTAATCTCGCCCTGGTAAAATGAGACATTGGCCCTGTCCAGGACCTGAAGCTTTCCAAAGCTCTTGTTGACATCTCTGAATTCTATAAAGGGTTCAGGCATAATATTTACAGCAGGAAAGATGTAAGAATATAGTCAATGACCAGCACCAGCACACAGGAAATCACCACGGCAGAGGTTGTGGCAAGACTGACCCCGCGTGCGCCAAAACCCTCGCGCCTCATATGAGTAAAATAGCCCTGGTAACAACAGATGGTGGAAACAATAAGGGCAAAACAGAGGCTTTTCAAAAATCCTTCGGAAATATCCCGCATCACAACGCTGTCATATATGCGGTTGAAGTATATCCCGGAATTTATGCCAAGCAGTACGACCCCTGTAAGATAACCGCCCAAGATGCCTATAACGTCAAAAAGTGCGGTGAGCATAGGGAATACTATGACAGAAGCAGCCATCCTGGGACTTACCAGATACCGCATGGGGTTTATATCCATGGTATCCAGGGCATCGATCTGCTCTGATATACGCATTATGCCAAGCTCTGCCGCAATAGATGAACCGGCCCTGCCTATGACCATAAGCGCGGTCAGGACTGGGCCAAGCTCCCGGATGAGCGAAAGGGCCACAGCTGCACCAAGCATACCCTCTGACCCGAACTTCACCAGGGTATAATAACCCTGAAGCCCAAGGACCATGCCGGTGAACAGACCGATAAGGCTTATAATGAGAAATGATTTTACACCGATAAAATAGATCTGCTGCACGATTTTCCTGAACTGGAATGGCAGCGAGAATATCATTGCAAGGCCATAGAAAAAGAATATGCCAATAGCCCCGAGCTCACCTATTATATTCAGGGTGGTCCGGCCCAGCCAGTTTATGCCAGCAAGCACTCCATGGCTGCCCTGGTTGGCGGTATTGTCAGGCATGGAGAGAAGCTCCCAGAAACCCGGATTCTTCAGGCAAGGACTTTTTTCTTGAAATTTTCAAAGCCAATCCTCTGCAGCATCCTTCCCATGCGTTCTGTCTTTCTTGCCTCAGCATCGAAATAGTCCAATACTCTGGTAGCAAGAGAAAATGCCTGTTCATCGTCGAGTTTTTCAGCCAGTTTCATTGCGAGAAGTGGCCTTGATCCGCCGTTTCCGCCCACTGTTACTACCCATCCAGACCTCTTGCCGAAAAAACCAAAATCCTTTATGCAGTTTTCTGCACACTGGTTTACGCAGCCAGACACTGCCATCTTGAACTTCCAGGGAAGTTTTCTGCCATGAAACTCGCTATCCAACCTTTTGGCAAGGGCTAATGAATCCCGGGTTGCAAGCCTGCAGAAGGTAATCCCGGGGCACGCCTTTACGCTCCTGACGCAAAGACCAACTGCTGCCCCCGGATCCATGCCCAGCTCTGCCCAGGCCTGATCAATCTGCTCCTCCTGAAGTCCTACAATGGCAATCCTCTGGGCACTGGTTATTTTGAGTGCTGCATTGAACTTATCTGCAATATCTGCCATGCGCCTGAGCTGGTCAGGAGTCACGAGACCCAGGCTGCAATGCGGGACAATCGCATAGGTCTTCTTGCCCCTCTGCAACACTGCTCCCTTTTCTCCGTCTTTCAACATAATTACGCCTGGCAATCCCTGTCTATTTCAATACAGCTGTTTGGACATATGGAGGCTGCCCTTTCAATCTCCTCGCAATCAAATTTTCCATTATGGCCTGTAAAATCCGCCTTTTCAGAACCTTCATCCATCATGAATGCACTGGGAGAAATCTCGTGGCAGCTGCCACAGCCATTACATCTCGTTCTATCAACATAAACCTGTATATCCATCAAAACTCCTTGTGAAAAAACGCCATACGGGTTCAATTTATTCAACTTCTTTACGTTTCAACCATTAAAGCCAAAGTAACAATTGAAAGAACTTCATGACCTAAAGCCTACATGTCGAATGCGAGGAAAGTGAAATTTATTAATTATATCAGTAAACTGCTTGTTGAATACTTGAGGGTCAAGTTTCACTTTTTATGTAAATTCACCATCAGATATTTTTCCCTCGCATTAGCCATGCGGGATTTAGGTATGAAAATAATCTGTAGGCCTCGGGAATGTCAATTTGAATGTTGGCAGTTGAATATTCATAAAAAACCTGCATAAAGGCAACAGGTCAGAATCTGAACGGACTGCCTGGTTTCTCTTCGTAACGTATTTCATCTACTGGCTCTTTCCTGCCCTGTCCTGCATAAAGCCTGTTAGGGGCATTAAACACCAGGCCCGGCTCTGTGCCTATTACCCTGTATCCATGTACGACACCAGGAGGCACCAAGACAAACATAGGCCTGTCCTGTCCTGCGTATATCTCCATGAAATTGCCAAATGTGCCGGCTTCCTGCCTGTTATCCCAGAGTTTCACATGAAAGTTCCCGGGTCCGGCAAAATAGAAAAGGTCCGTCTGGTCCCTGTGGGCATGAGGTCCCCTTGTAACACCTGGATACGTCAGTGAACAATAGGCCATTTGAGGAAAATCCGACTCAGGCAATTCATCCTTCCTGAAAAGTTCGCAGAGCCATCCCCTGGCATCGAGATATCTGGGAAGCTCCCGAACCTGCACGCCGTCTATTTCACCTTTTCTGAATTCCAACTGGGCCTCCTACTCAAGTCTGTTTCGTAAGTGATCACAGGGTATTACTGAACCTTGCTACGCATTCCCCCATTATGTAAACGTTTACTCCTGTTTCTTACCAGGATACCATACATCATCGAGGGCCGTGACATCTCCGCCAAGGGCTACCGCATTGCCAAGCTGCCTTGCGCGTTTCAGGGCAAAAGGATGACCCTTGATATCTCCCCTCTTTTCTACCCCTCTTATAAGAAGGGCGGCATGCAAATCCGAACTCACGGCATCGAAAAAATACCGCATCACCCGTATCACTCCGTCAAACAGCAGTTTACCCCTGGTTGCACCTGCAGAGAGAAAAATGCCACTGCGCCTTCTGCCTGCCAGATCACCCTGTTTCAGCACGTACTTACGGACCCACATGGCCTGTGAACGCTCAACAAGCGCCTGGGTCCGCGAGGTTATGTTATAAAAAAATATAGGTGAGGAAACGGCAATCACATCCGCCTGTTCGATCATGGGATAGACGGAGGCCATGTCATCTTCCAAAACGCACTGCCCCGTCTTGTCACACCCCCCGCATTCCAGGCATGGACCTATATCCCTGGAATAAAGACGGACATGCTCCACTCTTGCGCCTGCCTCTTCGGCACCGGCCATAAAGGAGGCTGCCAGCATATCGGTATTCCCGCGCTTCCTGGGAGAACCTGAAAAAAGGACAATGGAAGTATTTTTCATAAATTACACCGCTTCACATGCTCACACCTCGCTATCTGCACCATGTAAGCATATATAAACCAGATAGTGATTTTAATAGGGGTTATCCTGTAATTGGCCTGTGTACCATCAACAGGACAGAATATCCAAGGCCTTTTCTACTGCATCAGCCACGGAAATATTTTCCCATTTTTTATCCAGATATAGCATAAATTCCCTGTGATCCGAAAGCATATCCGACATCTCTCTGCAATATTCATTTCTTCCGGCAAACCCCAGGGCCAAGGCCGCCAAGGCCCTGGATTCCGCGTCATCGTCCCTGAGGTAGTCTTTTAAAATCCTGGCTGAATCGATATCATTAAAAAGCCCGGGCCTGGACTGGGCAAGCCTCATAAGACCCCACAGGGCACCTCGCCTGAGAGGCAGGTATTCAAGGTAATTGCCCTCTTCCCATACGTATGACAGAAGAATCCGGCAATATTCCTCTGCCAGGCGCGGATTCCTGGCCATGGCCTCGGCCATGGCCTCTGGAGCGCCCCAGCCTATACCACCTGATTCATCGTTGAGGCTCCACATAAGACGCCGGATGATAATCCTGGCATCTTCCATTTCCTGGCAGGCTATCCTGTCAACCACGATGCCAAATGCAGTAATTGCATGCCAACGCTCAAGAGACCCGGTATGATAAAAGAACTGTATAAGAGGCTGGACGGCCTTCTTTGGAGGAACAGATGCTAAAAACTTGAGAAGGCTGTCAAGATCTCCTGCCATGAGCAGGGACTTGATCTCCTGCCTGATCGTACGGCTCATGTGAATGATGCGCCTTCCATGCTAATCCAGAGGCTCCATTTCCTTGCCACAGCACATGGGAACCGGCTGCCCAGGCTTACAGTTCATGTACTTGTTGCAAACTGCACAGTAATATGTGCATTCTGCATCCACCTTCTTGTCCTTGGAATAAGTAGTTGTACCGCCAGGCACCCCTTCTATGTGAAATCTTGCGACCTTGTCATGGCCAGGCACAAAATTGCCCATTGGCACAATCTTCTTGTTATCTCCGTAGCAATCAACTACCACCTTCCAAAGCACCTCGAGGGAGGCTGTCTCCTGGGGTGATTCAGGAGTAAACTCCACAACATTTCTATCTACTTCTATTTTCATATAAAATTCCTCGTTCTCATCATATCGAAAGCAATACAACCAGGCACATGCGTCCACAAATACGCATCACACATGCACCTGGCACAAGAACCCTAGTACAGGTGCCTACTGCTGCTCCTTGACAGCTTCCTGAACCTTCTGGCCCATTAGCACACCAAGATCACGACAGACCTTCAAATCATCATGAGTCGGGACATACTTGATCTTTATCCCATCATGTATGAGATCGAACTTCATGTCTTCCATGGCCTTGTTCATGTGTTTCACTGCCTCACCGCTCCATCCGAAGGAGCCAAAAGCAGCGCCCAGTTTCCTGGCAGGCCTGAGCCCTTTCATATACATAAGGAAACCGGCCATCCTGGGAAGCAGCCCGTTATTGAGGGTGGGGCAACCCATACAGACACCCTTGGCATCGAGAACCTCTGTCATCACGTCGCTCCTGTGGTTGACACTAAGGTCCAGGAGCTGCATGCTTGTCCCGGTGGATTCTATGCCGTCGGCAATGGCCTTTGCCATCATTTCTGTAGAATGCCACATTGTATCGTAAACTACCAAGGCCTTGTTTGCGGCACGATGGTTTGACCAGTCCTGGTAGGCCTTCAATATCCTGTCCACGTGCGTGCGCCATATAACCCCATGATCCGGCGCAATCATATCCACCTCAAGGCCGATGTCTGCCACGTGCTGAAGCAGCTTCCTCACCTGGGGAGAATAAAGGTATAGTATATTGGCATAGTACTTCTTGGCCTGGTACATGAGCTCGGACAGATCCACCTCGTCATCAAAGCGCTCGCTTGTACCAAGGTGCTGGCCGAAACCATCCTGGGATATGAGCAGTTTCTCTTCTGGGATATATGAAAACATGCTGTCCGGCCAGTGAAGCATCCTGGTCTCCATGAACTGTATGCTCCGGTTCCCAACAGGAATGGTCTCGTTGTTTTCAATGATATGATACGGCCAGTCCGGTTTGTGAAAATGTGCAAGCAGGTTCTTATGCCCCATCTTTGAGCATATGATCTTCTCAGGCTTAACCATCTCCACTATCGCGGGAAGCGAGCCAGTATGGTCCATCTCCACGTGATTAACCACTATGTAGTCTATTTTTTCTGGATCTATTACCGTTCTTATCCTGTGCACCAGATCGGAACAAAGGTTGTGCTTCACGGTATCAAAAAGCACGTTTTTCTCACCCAACATCAGGTAGGCATTGTAGGTGGAACCACGGTACGTGGAATATCCATGGAAATCCCGCACGAGCCAGTCCACTGCGCCCACCCAGTAGATATCTTTTTTTATCTCGTAGACCTGCATTATTGTCTCCTTGATATCAATATAAATAAGTTATTCTGCCGGTTCGAACTGGTCCTTGGATGCCCCGCATATCGGGCAGCTCCAGTCATCGGGAAGGTCCTCGAAATCCGTACCAGGCTCTACTCCATTGTCTGGATCACCATTTTCAGGATCATATATATATCCGCACACGGAACACCTGTATTTCTTCATTATATTTCACCTCTCGTTCGGTTCATTTAACAATCTGTCATTAAGATTACTGCCTGAAACCTGCATCGTATGCAGATCTCAGGCACTGATTGATTTAATATTGGTTCAGTACTCATGCCCGGCTTTCTGCAGCAGCATTTTCTTCAGCAACAGAGCCAGGGCCTGCGAGCGGCTTGAACATGGCCTTTGACGCCCCGCACACCGGGCACTTCCAGTCATCGGGAAGGTCCTCGAACTTTGTCCCCTTGGGAATCTTGCCCTTCCTGTCGCCCTTGTCAGGATTGTAGATATAGCCACAGTTAAGTGTCTGGCACTGATACATTTCTTCAGGTTTTGCCATTTCCTTGCTCCTTATTTCTTAGTTTATTTGATCTCAAAACCCTGCAGCGGCATTTCAGGCAGCCGGCATGGATATTGGGAGAGCCCTCTGGCCAAGTTCCTTATCCACCATGAAAAGGCCGCCGCCCTGGTCTCCGCCTGCCAGCTTGAGTCTTTGCACCACACCGCTGGCAGATGCCTCTTCTTCCACCTGCTCGCTCACAAACCACTGCAGGAATATCTGGGTAGCATGATCCTTTTCCTCTATGGACAGGTTCATGAGGCTGTTTATGAGACTTGTGACGTACTGCTCATGTTCATAGGCGTGCTCGAACACCGCAAGGGCTGAATCCCATTCCTGCTGTGGAGCCTTTATCCCCTCCAGGAGTACCCTGCCGCCACGCTCGATTACATAATCGTATATCTTCATTGCATGGATCATCTCTTCCTGGGTCTGGGCCTTCATCCACCTGGCGCACCCTTCCAGATCGACGCTCTCAAAATAAGAGGCCATGGAAAGATAAAGATAGGCAGAATACATCTCAGCGTTTATCTGCTGATTCAGGGCCTTTTCCATCTTTTCACTCAACATGGCTTAACTCCTCCAGAGTCCGTGGAGATTACAGTAAGCCCTGGCAGTCACCTCTGAGGCATCAGTGCAAAAGGTTGCCTCCGGCGAGCTGCCTGGTTTCAGGAAAACACGCTGGGATACATCACCTGCAATAAGCTCTATCCACTCAATATAGTGCTTCTCTTCCATGGGATGGGCAACGCTGCCTACGGAAACCTTGTAGCCATCGGCCACCTTTTCAACTACCGGCACGTGCTTTTCCTGGGCGGCATCAGTAGTATTCTCGGTTATCAGGGTCATATTCTGGCCACAGCAAACCAGGGTGCCACCACCTTCATGAACCATCTCCACCATATTTCCACAGATCTCGCACTTGTAAACTTCCATTTTTTTAGTCATCTTATTTCTCCTTTTTAAAAGATCTCAATAAAACACCGGCGACAAGACAGTGTTTTTGAACAGCCCGCAGCCTCTAATGACAAACTGCACAAGGTTATCGATTATTAATTGAATTAACGACCTGAAACTCCTGGTCTGTCATGCAACGATGAAAAACCAGGGGGAAAATCCGCATGCAGGACACCATGCAAAGAGCCCTGCATGCGCTCCTGTCAGGCACCAACAGAAATCCTGACAGGATTGCTGATCCATGAGCCATGCAGGTTGCAGGTTGCAATTGCCGCCAGGTCAGCCGGGCCGTATAGCCTTATCGTGAAATAGCCGTCAGGCGATGTAATTCCACCGACCTCGTTATCTAATTCCACCAGATCCTTACCATTCACAAGGAGCTTTATGTCCTTTATCCAGTGACCTGCGGTGGAGGGATGAGGCAACTTAAACCCCACCTTAACCTTTACATTGAACCATTTCCCCCTTACCACCTTTGAAGGTGCCTTTACAAAGGGTACATGTTTCTGTTCAAGGACGGTCGGATGGGCAGGATCTGCCAGATGCCTGGGCACATCACTGTCAGCCCTGGCCTGCATGCTGGAAAATCCTGACAATGCAACAGCGCCAACACCTGCAGCAGCAGCCATTTTTATCAGTTCACGTCTTTTCATTACATTCTCCAAAGATCTTGATCGCCTTTACTTCACATTCACAGACATCTCTGAACTGCCAACCGGGATGGGTCTGTACTCTGACTTCGGCAGCTTGAAAAACTCACCAACCGAGCTTGGGATTTCGCTGTAATAGAGAGCTGCCTTTATGGTCAACTTGCCCTTGGGAACATCAGCTGGAAGTTTCCAGACATAGTCTTCCATCTTTGTCTCCCTGGGCTTTATCCTGTAATCCACCAGGGTATTGTCCTTGGTGTACCACTGGCAGATGGTCATACGGCCCTTTGGGTCAAAGAATGGATGCCTGAATATCCTGGCGCCATCAGGAATATTTCCATCCCTTTTCAGCCCCTTGAACCCCTTGATCTCCATTATCTCTCCAATGGCCTGGTAAGTCATGGCTGAAGAATCAGCGATGGTATATTCCTCGCCCTTGAAACCCTTCTTTTCAACAGGGACGGGATATTTTTTGCCGTTTGCATCCACTGCCCAGACTTCCAGCCACAACATACGCTCTTCAGAAGAACCAGACGGTATATAATGGCCTACCTTGCCGTTATAAAGCTTTGCCTGGCATTTTAAGACGCCTCCGGGGCTGACCGCTCCATCTGTACATGCAAGGCTTACATCAACTGCACCTGCCAGCTGGGCCGGAGAATGAGACCCGTGAAAGATATGATGGGCTATATCCTTTCTCTCCTTGCCGCCACCGGCGGACTTGCCTGGTGATTTTGGCATATGGCAGTCCTGGCAGACCTTGCCTTCCTTTGCATAGGGTCCTTCCTTCCATTCCCTGTAGGTGGCCTTTACCCATGCGCCATAGGGACTCTGCTCATCGTGGCATGTAGCACACATCTCAGCGGTCTTGTGAAATTCACTGTATGCGGTCTTATGATAAGGAGATACTGCATCCTTTCTTGGACCGTACTTAACCTTGCCGGGCTTGATGTTAAAGCTGAAATTGAACGGAACCTTCTCGGAAGTGCCTGTGATGTTGTGACACACCTCACAGGAAACACCTTCGTTGGCCCTGGTATCCTGATCGGCAGGCTTGGGAGGAACATCCCCTGACAGAAAGGCCAGGGGGCTGTGGCAGGCGATGCAGCCAGCCTTAACACCGGATACCTTCTCAAGCTTTTTGGCATGGGGCAGTGCCAGCTTGAAATATTCCACCTGGTCCCATGCATGGGTATAGCTCTTGGACATCAAGGTTTCTTTCCATTCCTTGTATATCTGCCTGTGACACATCCCGCAGTTCTTTGGCTTTTTGAAATCATCATATTTGCATGTGCCCATCTCTGCACTGTATGCCCAGGACGGCAGGACCAGAAACATGACCATAAGAATAAAAATCGACTTGTTTATCATGAGTTTATTTCTCCTTGGGAAATACTGTTCATCAAGCTTTCAGGGTTACATGGCGCAGCGCGGCACGGCACCCTGGGGAAAATGCCTATTTTGCATGCTTGGACAGATATTCCGCGACTCCTTCTGCAGTAGGCTTCATGGCCTCTTCTCCGGGATTCCAGTTGGCAGGGCAGACCTCTCCAACAGATTCATGGTACTGCAGGGCTTCAAGTATCCTGAGGGCCTCATCAAAATTTCTGCCAAGAGGCAGATCATTTACCAGGTTGTGCCTGATGATACCCTCCTTGTCTATGAGAAACAGGCCGCGAAGGGCTATGCCTGCGTCCTCCAGCAGTACCCCGTAGGAAAGAGAAATCTTCTTATTCAAATCAGACACCAGAGGATACTTTATACGGCCTATGCCACCCTTCTCCACGGGCGTCTGTCTCCATGCATAGTGGCTGTATGGAGAATCTACTGAGATCCCCAACACCTCGCAGTTCTTCTCCTTGAACTTGTCTATTGCCTTATCCAAGGCAATTATCTCTGTGGGTCAGACAAAAGTGAAATCCAGAGGATAGAAAAACAGGAGGACGTACTTCCCTCTGTAAGACGAAAGCTTAACATCCTGGATGGAATCATCCGGCATGACCGCCTGGGCTGTAAAATCCGGGGCCTCTTTTGTAACCATTGTGCACATAATCTTTTCCTCCTTCTTCTGTTCGCATGTGTTAATTATCACATGCATATTTATTGCCTTACAAGTATGCTAAATATTAATAAGACTTAGCTATATAATTTCAACCATTGCCTCAAAATAGCCCTTTGGATGGGCACATGCAGGACACTTTTCAGGCGGCTCTGTTCCCTCGTGGACATATCCGCAATTCCTGCAGCGCCACTTCACAGGTGCATCCTTTGCGAATACCTTTCCCTGCTCTATATTTTTAGCCAAGGTATTGTAGCGCTCTTCATGATACTTCTCTGCAACGGCGATTGCCTCGAGAATACATGCGATTTCATTAAAGCCTTCTTCCCTGGCAACCTTTGCAAATTCCGGGTACATCTCGGTGTGTTCAAAGTTTTCGCCAGCAGCAGATGCCTTGAGATTTTCCAATGTGCTTCCAATAACCCCTGCAGGAAAACTGCCTGTTATCTCAACTTCTCCGCCTTCCAGCAGCTTGAACAGGCGCTTCGCATGCTCCTTTTCCTGATTTGCAGTCTCCTCGAAAACAGCTGCTACCTGGACATATCCTTCCTTCTTTGCCTGACTGGCAAAATAAGTATATCTGTTCCTTGCCTGGGATTCCCCTGCAAAGGCAGTAAGAAGATTTTTTTCTGTCCTTGTTCCTTTGATAGATGCCATTCCATGTTCCTCCTTGTAATATTTATGTTTGTTTTTCTACAATGTATTTAGTGTAGGCATTCTACTGAAGCACTGCAGCCTTTCCTGCATCCGTTACCTCGTACTTGCAACGGACAGGGCTTTCAACCAAACCCTTCTTCTTGAGGGCCTGAATTCTGCAGCTCACAGATTTTGGGGCAAGCCCTGTGGCCTCTGCGATATCCTTGCTGCTGACCGGCCCCTCACTGGCCACCATGGCCTTGAGTACGTTTCCCTGTTCCTCTGTCAAGTTGATGCCTCCATTTTTCTTCTTGCACGCCATTCCTGTTTTCCTCCTTCTTTATTGCTTGTATCGCTTAAGAATTTCTTTGATTTCAAATCAGGCTGCCTTGCTGCCTTCTTTGCCGTTTTCTGCACCGCCAGGCAACAGTGACTGACACTCAGGACAGATGCCGGAAAATTCCACCTGGTCTTCCACAAGCCTGAAACCAGATGTATCTTCAACAATGGAACGCAGATCTGCTCCCTTGGCTGCATGGACATCTGCAATCCTGCCACAGCGTATGCAGTGAATATGGTGATGGGCATGGACTTCACCATCAAACCTCTTCTGACGGCCGCTGTATTCCAGCTTCTTTATTATGCCTGCCTCTGACATCTGCTCCAGGTTCCTGTAAACCGTGGCAAGACTTATGCGAGGAAGCCTCTTTTTTACTACCTGATAAAGCTCATCCGCCGTGGGATGGCTTTTGAGTTTTTTAAGCTCTTCGAGTAATATCTCTCTCTGACTGGTCATTCTCATAATATTGGGATTCACGCTTTTTATTGTTTGATAATGATAATTATTCTTAACTGATAAAAAAGCTATTGTCAACAAAAAAGAGTTTTTTTATCGTTTTTTTATTGGATGAAAAAAATGACTTATATTATCAAGACATTCCGGATAGAAAAGGACATGGCTACCGGCCCTGACATACAAGATATCACTCCTGAACTGAATAACCTGCTTGCAGCCATACGGATCAGAAATGGAGCCCTTCATTTGAATATCATTGGCTCCACCGGCTCTCTTACAACCATAGAATTTGAGCCTGGAGTGATAGAAGACCTGAAAGATGCCATCAGCCGCATGGCTCCCCGAGGGCTTGAATACAAACACGAACTTGCCTGGCATGATGGAAACGGGCACAGCCATGTTCAGGCTGCCCTTATCGGGCCCAGCCTGAGCATCTGCATACACAGCGGAAGGCTTCAGCTCGGCACATGGCAGCAGGTAGTGGCAATCAACCACGACAACAAGGCGAGGAAGAGAAAAATAGCGGCAACCTTTATTGGCACCCAGTAAACAGGGGCGGTATTGCTGTATTTTTAAGACATCTTAAATTAACAGGTAATAATCCGTAATTAATAAGGACAGGATGACATTTTGTACATGAACGACAAACATGAAGATATCGCCAGGATCTACATAGACAACAGAGAGATAATTCTGGTTGGCACTGCTCACATATCCAGGGAGTCCGTGGACCTGGTCAAAAAGACCATCCTGGATGAAAAACCAGACTGTGTATGCGTAGAGCTTGATGAACGGCGTTTCAAGGCAATATCCCAAAAAGATAGATTCGAGCAACTGGACATAAAAAAAATCATAAAGAAAAAACAGCTTGCCACACTGATGGCAAACCTGATACTCGCCTCGTATCAGAAAAAACTGGGAGAAAAAATCGGGGTTTTGCCCGGGACAGAACTTATCGAGGCCACCAAGGTGGCGGAACAGGAGGACATACCTCTCAGGCTGTGTGACAGGGACGTAAGGGTCACGCTCCTAAGGGCATGGCGCCTGACCCCATTGTGGAAAAAGGGCAAACTTATGGCAAGCCTGCTGATGAGCCTGTTTGATGACACCGACATCACCGAGGAAAAACTTCAAGAACTAAAAAAATCCGATGTACTATCAGAACTCATGGCCGAGCTTGGCAGTGCAATGCCAGAGCTGAAAAAGGTCCTTATAGACGAAAGAGACACTTATCTCTCCGAGCAGATAAAACAGGCGCCTGGCAAAAAAATCGTGGCAGTAATAGGCAAGGGACACATGGAAGGCATTTTGAAGGCCATTCGAGAAGACAGAAAGACACAGCTCCCGGTGATCTCAACCGTGCCCCCGATAAGCCATGCATGGAAACTGGCAGGCTGGTCCATACCGGCTGTAATCATCGGTTCCCTGCTTTTCATGGCATTCAGCAGGGGAACACAGGTGGCAGGTGACAATGTACTGTACTGGGTACTTGCAAACGGCATCGCATGCGCTATTGGCGCAGCGGCAGCCCTGGCACATCCTGCCACGATTGCCGCTGCATTTGCAGCAGCACCGATTACCAGCCTTACACCTGTAATAGGCGCCGGCTATGTCACTGCTTTTGTCCAGGCCATGGTACAACCGCCCCTGGTTAAGGAGATACAGGATGCCTCAAAAGATATAGCCAGCATCAGGGGATGGTGGGAGAATCACCTGCTGAGGGTATTCCTGGCATTCATCCTTCCAGGCATAGGCAGCATGGTGGGAACATGGATGGGCAGTTACAGAATTCTGAGTAATCTTATAGGATAAGATACACTTGCAGATTAGGCTGTTACCCTTAGCAACGTTTATTCACCGTGATCACTCACGGACTCGCAGCATTGCCTCCTGTTTTCAACTTCATAGCTGCATAAAACACCCATGAACATTTCATCCTATACTGACAAAATTTCTTCCGCTGTCATGGATAGCTGGAGAGAGATCCAGCAGCCTGCAGTTGTACACACTGCTGACCAGTGCCTCCTGGTAAATGAACCCTTCATGGAACTTTTCGGACTGATGCGGCACGAACGGCTGCAGGGACGTTTTATGGCGGAATTTATCTCTCCATGGCCTTCCTATCATCTCCGCATGGGCATAAGGCAGGCCCTTGGAAGAAAGGCTGATGGCTCGAGTTTCGATGCAGAAGTAATCTCCTGCCCGCTCTGCACCATGGATTCCGACCCGGTCTATCAATCTATAATCAGAGACATCTCCAGGATGAAATCATGGGAAGACAAGATGCTCCAGACAGAACGGCTGACTGCCATGGGAAAGCTTGCAGGAGAGATCGCCCATGAGATCAACAATCCCCTTGGAGGCATACTGCTCTATGCCAACATTATCAGAGAAGACCTGCCTTCAGGACATGATTCAGGGAAGAATATCCAGAAGATTATAAAACTGGCCACAAAATGCAGAATTATTGCCAGAGGACTGCTTAATTTTGGCAAATCATCCCCTGCAGGCTATGCGCCAGTGGATCTAAACCGTATAATCAATGAAATGTTTTCACTCATAGAAGATCACAAACTATTTTCTGACATAGTGGTCAACTTTAAACTCCAGGAAGGACTGCCTCATCTCGCAGGAGACAGGGGGCAGCTGGAACAGGTGGTGCTTAACCTGATGATAAATGCTGCGGAAGCCATAAATGGCCGTGGCACAATACTGGTGTCCACCAGCGAATCTCAAAAATCCTCCCATGTGAGGCTGATGGTGGAAGACTCTGGCCCTGGCATACCTGAAGATGAAAGGCTGAAGATATTCGAGCCATTCTATACTACCAAAAGATCTGGTGGAGGCTCTGGCCTGGGCCTCTCCATAACCCATGGCATTGTGCAGCGGCATGGCGGCAGAATATCAGTAGCTGACAGTCAACTTGGAGGCGCTCTGTTCCTAATTCGTCTCCCACTGGAAAATGCCACAGGGGGCAGTGAATGAAGGAACGCATACTCATAGTAGACGATGATTCAGCCATCAGGGACGGCTGCTCCCAGGTCCTTTCCAGGCTTGGAAACGATGTTACAGAAAGCTCAAACGGTGCAGATGCCCTGAAATATATGGACAAGTACGAATTTGACCTGATCCTGCTGGATCTCAGGCTTCCTGACACTCATGGCCTTGACCTGATCAAGAAGATAAGGGACAGGGATGCCCATGTGCCCATAGTTGTCATAACCGGGTATGGAACCATTCAAAATGCCGTAGAGGCAATGCGGCTTGGGGCAAATGATTTCCTGCCCAAGCCGTTTGAGCCAGACGAACTCAGGCTCATAGTGCGCAGAAACCTTGCAGCGCACCGGCTTGCCCTGGAAAACATATACCTCAAGGAGGAGCTCAGGCGCAAAGAGGGAGAAAAACGCATAGTCGGCAGCAGCCCCGTGATGGAGACCCTGTTTCAGCAGGTAGGGAGAGTAGCACCCACAGACAGCACCATACTGATCACCGGCGAAAGCGGCACAGGCAAGGGGCTCTTAGCCAAGTACATTCATGAGCACAGCAGCAGGCGTGATCACCCCTTTGTGTCCGTTGACTGCTCTACCCTGGTCTCAACTCTTTTCGAAAGCGAGCTCTTCGGTCATGTAAAGGGTGCCTTCACCGGGGCAGACTCCAACAAAATAGGCAAGTTCGAGCTTGCAGGCGGAGGTACACTCTTCCTGGACGAGATAGGAAATGTCAGCATGGAGCTACAGGCCAAACTCCTCAAGGCCGTGGAGGAGAAAGAGATCAGCCGTGTAGGCAGCCACAGGATTACAAAGGTTGATGTACGCATAATTGCCGCCACCAACAAGAACCTGAGACAGGCTGTTGAAAAGGGAGCCTTTCGGGAAGACCTTTTCTTCAGGCTGAACGTCGTGGCACTGAGAACGCCGCCACTGAGGGAGCGCAGAGGAGATATTCCTGAACTGGTACGTTATTTCCTGAAAATATTCGGCAAAAAATACAGCAGGCCCAGGCTGACCGTCACTCCTGCCATCCTGGCTCTTTTTGAAGAATACCGCTGGCCAGGAAATGTCAGAGAACTCGAAAACATCATGGAAAGGCTGGTCATATTTGCCAGAAATAATGTTATAGACATCCATGATCTGCCCCTGGCAGGCGTCAGGATAGGAGAGAGAATAGAGAAACGGCCTGTTGCG
>JALWYO010000058.1:0-36851 GCA_026992735.1 Deltaproteobacteria bacterium | reverse complement strand
GGCATTGCAGGCACCAACGCCGAAGACCTGACACTGAAACAGGCTGAGAAGGCCCATATCTTGAACGTGCTGGAGAGGGTGGGCTGGAACAGGAGTGAGGCCGCCAGGCTTCTCGGAATCGACAGAAAGACACTGAGACATAAGCTGAAAAAATGGGGAGTGGACCGGGCATGACCGGCACTTTCATCGCCATGCCCTATCGAACAGTCTTTTCCAGGAACAGCAATCTCAAACCTGTCCACGGACAACCATAGACAATCATGAACGGGCAGGTAAAACAGAGCAAGGGCCTGCAGGGGCTGAAGTGCGATATAGGTATTGTCAGCTATAACTGCTTTCCGGAACTGGAGAGCTGTCTGGATAGCATTTTTTCCATGGAAAAAAACGCTGTCAATAAAGTCTATGTCGTGGAAAACAGCAAGAAAAGCATACCAGGCAGGCTCAAGAAAAAATTTTCAGGGGTTACCTGGTCAAGGAATACCAGGAATGTTGGGTTTGCAGCAGCATGCAACCAGATCATGGAACAGTCTGCCGCTCCCTATCTGCTCATCATGAACCCTGACGCAGAAATAGAAAAAAGCTTCATAAATGATGCAATGGCATGGATGGAGGCCCACAAGGACACTGCCCTGTTGGGTCCATGCATCATGGACCCGGATGGCAAGGTCCAGGCTTCTGCCAGGGGGTTCCCGAACATAACCACGGCATTTTTCGGCAGAAAATCGTTGCTTTCCAGGTTTTTCCCTTCCAGCCGCATGGCCAGGGAAAATCTCGTTACCCTTGCAAATCCAACCGGACCCATCGAGCCGGACTGGATATCCGGGGCATGTATGCTTGTCAGAAAGGCAGCCGTAGAGGATGTCGGGCCCATGGATCAGGGTTTCTTCATGTACTGGGAGGACTGTGACTGGTGTACCAGGTTCAGACAGGCGGGCTGGAAGGTCGTCTACCATCCAGGCCTAGGTCCAGTCAGGCATGCGGCAGGTAGTTCCAGCAGGAAGGTAGGGGTCTTTACCCACTTTCACTTTCACAGGAGTGCTGCCAGGCTGTATATAAAATATGACGACAGTCCCCTCCGGGCAGGAAGCATTATTGCAGTGCCTGGCGCTTTATGCCGTTTCCTGTTTCTGTTGCCATGGGTTCTGATGAAACAGAGGGACAATCCATAAACGGGCATCTTACCTTAACAGATCAAAAGAGGGTCTGCCGAGCCTTGCTGTATGCACTCCCCGCCTAATGCACCAGGTTATGCACAGGCACTAGCTTAACCTGCTTTCTGAGACGGGGGAGTTCGTCATAGAGGACCTGATACATCAGCCTGCTGGGATGACCTATTGCAATTACACTGCCCTGTTTCCTTGCCAGTTTTATGCTGCGCCTTATCTCATGCAGTATAGACTTCCTGCTGAGTGTATGATCCAGGAAGACAGATCGCTGGGCGCACCGGATGCCCATTTCTTTGGCCACCTTGTAGGCCACTGTATCCTTTGTAGTCCTGCTGTCCACGAAGAAGAACTTCCTGCTCTTTAGATAGGCAATGACTATCTCCATTGCCCTCCTGTCCTTTGTAAAACGGGAACCCATGTGGTTGTTGGCCCCTATGGCCCCCGGAACCCTCTCAATATCCTGGCCCAAGACATCCACAAGGTGTGGCAGATCCATGTCCACGGTCAGTACACCTCGTCCTGGATCCATGGCCTTGTTCTCCGGTTCCATTGGAATGTGGACAAGCACGTCCCTGCCATGCCGCTTGGCATAACGGGCTATTTCCCCTGTATTGGGAGCATAAGGCAAAAATGCAAAGGAAAGCGGTGCTTCCAGGTCGATAAACCGCCTGTCAATAGCAGCATTATATCCCATATCGTCTATCAGGATGGCCAACAAAGGCCGCCGGGGAACCACATGAGGCTTTGGATGTGGAAGGTTCCTTTTGGCAGGGGCCCTGGGGGCCGGCTTAAAATTTTCAAAGGGCGGCCGTGATACAGAGGGATGATTTTCAGTTGCAGGAATCAGGAAAAGCAGGGACAGCGGCAAGGCAACAATAGAAAAGGCAAGCAGATGCAGCAGCAACCCCGGGAAACGTGGTTTGCCTGCCCCGCTTGCCTTACCCCTGGACCTCGCGGCCTTCTTTTTTCCTGACACCTACCCTCAGCTACCTGGCAGAATCTACAGAAAAAGACAGCATATCAAGACTTCTGACCTGTACATCCAGGCTTCATCTCCGTGAAGATGCCCCAGGCCTTCAGTATCCTGAGGGCCTCCCTGAGCTGGTTGTCCCTGGCAAGCTGTTTGCTCATATCATTTGAATGCTTTTTGCCTGTTTCTTCCTGTGCAGTCTCCTTCTTACCATCATCCTGGCCTTTAAGGTGGCCTTCCAGGTCTTTTTCCTTTAGAAAATGAAATACATCCCTGGCATCTTTTTCCTTTTCAGCAATGATAAAAGGCACCTCGATATCAGGCGTTATACCCTTTGCCTGAATAGAACGGCCGTTTGGAGTATAATATCTCGCAGTGGTCAGCCTCACTGCAGCTCCGCCCTCCAGGGGTATGATAGTCTGCACGGAACCCTTGCCAAAGGTCTGGGTGCCAACGATTATAGCCCGCTTATTGTCCTGAAGTGCGCCTGCAACAATCTCTGAAGCACTGGCGCTGCCGCCATTGACCAACACCACGACAGGATAGTTGTGATGAACCCTGTTGGGATGCGCAGTAAAGCGCATCTTTTGGTCTTCTATCCTGCCATCGGTATAAACAATAAGGCCTGATTCCAGAAAGATGTCACTTACCTTTACCGCCTGGTCCAGGAGCCCCCCAGGGTTGTTTCTCAGGTCGAGAACCAGTCCCTTGAGCCCCTTTTTGCCTTCAAGCTTGCGGAGCGCCTTTTCAAGGCTGTCACTGGTCTTTACCTGGAAATTCGTTATACGCACGTATCCGTAGCCATCTTCAAGCATATTGGATTTTACACTGATAATGGGAATAACATCCCGCACCAGCTTTATATCCTTGAGCTTGGCCCAGCCCTCACGGTAAATGGATACAGTGACCTCTGTACCCTTGGGCCCCCTGAGCAGCTTAACTGCCTGGATCAAGGTAAGGTTCTTGGTAGTCTTGCCATTGATCTTGAGAATCTTGTCATTGGGCTTGAGACCTGCCTTGAAGGCAGGAGTGCCCTCAATGGGAGAGACAACCGTGAGCACACCGTCCTTCAAGGTAATTTCAATGCCAATACCTGTAAACTTACCCTTGGTCTCGACCTGAAGTTCCTTGAAGTCATCGGGCCTCATAAATGATGAATGGGGATCAAGAGAGCTAAGCATGCCCTGTATGGCGCCATAGATCAATTTCTGCGGCTTTACAGGCTCTACATAGTCTCTTTCCACCAGGTCCAGAACCTGTGTAAACAGTTTGAGCTGGTGATAGATATTGTCTTCCTTGGCAACGGCTATCTGATCTTTAACCAGGTAAAAACCCAGCACCGACACAACAAAGAACAGCAGCAGGACTGCATAATACCCCTTGAAACTCTTTCTTCCATTTTTTGTCATTGGCAACCCCATATTGAAAACGGTTCTGTGGTATTCATAGTTACTATTGCAGGATAACCTATCTCTTTTCTATTTCAATACCCCTGAGGTCAAACCACTTCAGAGGTGATAGCTGCTTGCCATTGTGCCGGATCTCAACATATATTCCCTCAGATATCCACGGCCCGCCACCTGATATTCCCACTATCTCACCCTCTGCAACCTCATCGCCTACCTTGCGGAAAAAACTCTGACCCTGGGCAATGAGGCTCAGATAGCCGTTGCCATGATCTACTATGAAGACTCGCCCATAACCAGGCAGAGAATCATTATATACTACCTTGCCATCAAATATGGCCATTATCTGGGTACCCCATGGACAGGATATGGCTATGCCGGGCACCTTTTTCATGGACTTGAAATACACCACCTTGCCAGGCGCCGGCAGGTTCAAATTCCCCTTCTGTGCATTAAAAACAAACTGGTTCTGCTCTGTCACTGGTCCCATGGCGTTCTGTGCAGACCTGGTCTTCAGAGTGAGTTCTTCCACGATGCCCTTGAGCTTTCTCCTTGCCCTCTCCAGCTGGGCTATCATGGCGGAATACCTGCCGCTTTGCTGCTTGAGATCCTTCAGATAGCGCTCCTTGTCCTGCTTCCGCTTCTCAAGAAGATCGGCTTCCTTTTCCATACGTTCTGATACGGACTTCAAAAACTCCTGTTTTTTCTCCAGCTCCTGTTTCTTTTTCACCAGTCCTTTCATGGACTCCAGATATTCCCTTCTCCTGGCACGATCCTCATCCAGTATCATCTTGAGGCATTCCTGTTTGGAAAGCAGCTCAGGAAGGGACTGGGAAGAAAAGAACACGTTCAACAGACCTACATCACCCATCTGCCTGAAGGCATTGAACCGCATCTCTGTATGTTTTTTAAGAGATGCATGCTGCCTGATACGCTCCTGCAGTGCTTTTCTGATCTCCTCAAGTTGAAGCTCGGCTGCAGTCCAGTCCTTCTTGGCCCTTTCCAGGCTCTCCCACTGGCTTGCGATCTGGGCATCCAGATGCTCTATGTCCTTGAGAACATCCTGCTTGTTCTTTTCTATCCGCCTCTTTTTGGCCTTCTTTTTCTTTATGGCCGTCTCTACGGACTTGAGTTTCTGCTGATGCGTTGACAGCTCCTGTTCAAGAATATCATTTTCGGCCATGCATGTAAGACAATGCCAGGACAATATGGCAATAACGGTCAGGATGGCTGCGGAAATCTTTCTAATCATCACAGACGCAGAAACCTCCTGAGTGCCAAGGCCGTTCCCAGGACACAAAAGGCAGCACTGGCCAGCATGAAGCATATCACATAACTGAGAGGCAGGAATTCCAGGTTCAGGCTCCTTGCCAGGCCTGTATGACCCAAAATGGCCTGAAAGTACCTGTAAGCAAAAAAACTCACCAGTATTGCCGTACCAGAACCTACAATGCCCTGAAAAAATGCCGCCAGCAGAAAGGGGCCCTGGATAAAGCCACTGGTTGCCCCAACCAGCCGCATTATCTCTATTTCCTCTTCTCTGGCATAAACCGTAAGCTTGATGGTATTAGACACCACAAAGGCGGCTGTAATCAGCAGGATCAAGCCACTTATTACCACACTCACCCTGACCATCCTGGAAAAGGCCTCAAGCCGGTCAACCCATTCCCTGCCGTATTGAACCTTGTCAACTTCGGGCCATTTTGAAAGCTGGTTTGCAATCTGCCGTATCCGGTCCAGGTGATATACAGCCCTGTTGATCTGGATCTCGAAGGAAGGTGGGAGAAAAAGGGGATCCACGCCCTGCAGGACCTCGTCTTCATCCTTGAAAAACTGCTCCAGCCTCTTGAATGCATCTTCCGATGACACAAAATTGACGCTTTCCACACCCTTAAGCCCTATTATCTTCTGATACAACACCGGGATCTTTTCCTGGGATACGTCCTTCTTGAGGTAAACTATAATAGCTAGCTGCCTGCCAAACCTCTCCACTACCTGCTGCAGATTGAAGGAAAAGAAGCTGAAAAATACGAATATCAGGCAGGTAAGCCCTACCACAAGAGTGGTCATAATATGCGTAACAAGGTTCTGCCGGATATCCCTGACAGCACGTTTGAATATGATTGATGTAGTCATATCAGGACCTTTTCAGCCTTCCATTTTCCAGTACCAGGACCCTACGGTGGGTGTCCTGAAAAAGGGCCTCGTCATGGGTAGCGAAAATTATGGTGGCGCCCCTGGCATTCAATTCATTCATAAGGCTCATTACCTCGTTGGTCCTCTTGCGGTCCAGATTGCCTGTGGGTTCATCTGCGAGGATTATAGGCGGCCTGTTGACAACCGCTCTGGCAATGGCGACACGCTGCTGCTCACCACCAGACAGCTGAACAGCCTTTCTCATCATCTTATCGCCAAGTCCTACTCCTTCTATCACCTGCTTGACCCTCCTGCCTAGCTGGTCTCTTTTGAATCCAAGGACCTCCAGGGCAAGGGCAACGTTTTCGAATACCGTCTTGTTGTACAGGAGTTTGAAATCCTGGAATATCACTCCCACCTTTCTCCGGAGCTGCGGCACCTGAGACGTAGAAAGGCTTGAAAGGTCCAAGCCGTCAATGGTAATTGCCCCTGCGGTAGGCCGTTCCGCATGGTAAAGCATTCTCAACAATGTACTCTTGCCTGAACCACTGGGACCTGTCAAAAAAACGAACTCTCCCTTGGATATCTTCAGATTCAATCCATCCAGGGCAAAAATATCAGGAGGATATTTTTTCCCTACTCCCCGGAGTTCGATAATGCATTCACTACTTGAAATCATGGGTTTGCGCCCTGCCTCATATTTATAGTACAGTATGCCGATAGAGAATAATGATTCAGAAACTTGCAGAAACTCCCGGCCATGAACCTGCTGACCATCATTCATCAGCCAGGGAACGCAAGATAAAAGCCATTTTTTCAGGAGGTCTATAGACAATATGGCCAAAATCGACGCATTCTTCAAGCTGCTTCATGAACAGGGAGGCTCTGACCTCCACATGGTAGCAGGATCTCCTCCAGTGATTCGCATAAGGGGGGATTTGCAGCGGGTAAAATACAAGACCCTGGAAAACGAAGAACTGAAGGGCATGTTATACGAAATAGCCCCTGAAGAAAAGATCAAACTTTTCGAAGAGACAGGAGACATAGATTTCGCATATGAAATTCCGGGTTTGGCCCGGTACAGGGTCAATTATTACATGCAGAAGGACGGGGTTGCCGCTGCATTCAGGGAGATACCAAGCAAGATCCTGTCTGCCGAGCAACTTGGGCTTCCTGAGGTCATGACCAAGCTGGCAATGCTGCCCAGAGGCCTGGTGCTTGTCACAGGCCCTACAGGCAGCGGTAAATCAACCACCCTGGCAGCCATAGTTGACCACGCCAACAGGAACAGAAAAGACCATATAATAACGATTGAAGACCCGATAGAATTCGTTCACGAGCACAAGAGCTGCCTTATAAACCACAGGGAGGTTGGGACGCACACAAAATCATTCAGCGCAGCCCTCAGGGGAACGCTGCGTGAAGACCCTGACATCGTACTCGTTGGCGAACTCAGGGACCTGGAAACCATATCCCTCGCCATAGAGGCCGCCATGACCGGTCACCTGGTAATGGGGACCCTGCACACCATAAGCGCCTCCAAGACAGTTGACAGGCTCATAGAGATATTCCCTACCCATCAGCAGCCACAGGTAAGGGCCACCCTGGCAGACGCCCTCCGTGCAGTAATCTCCCAGACCATGTTCAAGAGGATCGATATCCCGGGCAGATGTGTCGCATTTGAGATCCTCATTGCCACACCTGCTGTCAGAAACCTCATAAGGGAGGCAAAAACATACCAGATTCCTTCATCCATGCAGACAGGCAAAAAATACGGGATGCAGACCCTTGATGATGCCATCATGGACCTGATGCAAAGAGGCTGGATAGATCCTGATGAAGCTTATGCCAAGTGCGAAAACAAGGCCATTTTCAAGGCATTTGCACGCAGTGCGCCAGCAGATTTTACAGAGGTAGGCTGAGATGAGAAGAGCTGAACTCAACCAGATACTGGAACAGATGTCTCTGGCCCACCCAAGGGTGTCAGACCTCAATTTCACTGTTGGCAGACCTTGCCAGATAGCAGCAGACGGAAAACTGCATGTCTGTCCGCCAGACATTGACACCAACACACTGGTACCCTATCAGACAGAACAGCTTGCCCTCTGCATGATAGACAACAACAGGAGGCTCCTGTATGATCTGTTCCGCCACGGCTCCTGCGACTTCTCATACAGGCTTGATACAGGCACAAGGTTCCGTGTCAATGTCTTCTCGCAGAAGGGGACCTACAGCATTGTAATGAGAAAGCTGGAAGAAAAGGTGCCCAGCATAGAAGAGCTTGATCTTCCAAAATGTTTTTTGAAGATGGCAAAGGAAAAGAATGGGATCATACTGTTCACTGGCGCAACCGGCACAGGTAAGACCACCTCTCTTGCAGCCATACTCGACGAAATAAACAAGAATGAAGAACTTCATGTGATAACCCTGGAAGATCCTGTGGAATACGTTCATAAGCCGCGCAAGGCTACGTTCAACCAGAGGGAACTGGGCCAGGACTTCGATACATTTGCCAATGGCTTGAGGGCAGCGCTGCGTCAGGCCCCGCATGTGATACTGGTAGGTGAAATAAGAGACAGAGATACCGTGGAAATTGCGCTGAATGCCGCTGAAACAGGACATCTCGTATTCAGCACAGTCCATACCGTCAGTGCAGGTCACACCATAAACCGTCTGTTAGGCATGTTTTCTCCCGAAGAAGAACAGCACATACGCTTCCGCCTTGCAGATACCATAAAATGGGTGGTGGGACAAAGGCTTCTGCCCAAAAAAGAAGGCGGGAGAATAGCTGTCTTTGAAATCATGCAAAACAATATAAGGGTCAAGGACTGTATAATAAACGGGGAGAGAGAGAACAAGACCTTCTATAACATCATTGACGAAGGCCAGACCTATGACATGCAGACGTTTGACCACAACATCATACAGTTCTTTGGCAAAGGTCTGATCGACGAAACCACTGCGCTGACCTATGCCAGTAACAGGGCAAAGGTCCGCCAGGGCATTGACAAAATCAAGGCGGGCAGAGGTGAAGCAACTACTGACATAGAAAATCTGGAAATTGAAAAGGAATACATGGTCCACCAGTATTGATACTGGTTTGCAGGTAAAACCAATCATGGAAATAACATGTGAAAACTGTGGTAAAAAATACAGGATTGATGAATCAAAACTTCCTCCCAGAGAAATCGTTTATATAAAATGCAAGAACTGTGAACACAAAATAACTATTGAACCAGGTATACAGCGCCAGCTTGAACCTGCTGAGCCTTCCCAGAAAACGCATCTCCCAACAGAATATTTTGAACCTGGAGTAAAAACCGCCCTGCTCTACTGCGAAGACATCAGAGCAGGCCTTGAAATCAACAGGCGGCTGTCAAAGCTGGACTATGAAACCAGAGAAATAAAGAACAGGGATGAGGCGCGCCATCAATTCCGGTACAATATCTTCGATGTTGTCATTCTCTACCAGATCGGCCCGGCAGCAGGGAAAAACCTCTCAGACATCCTGGATTTCATCAATGATCTTGCCCCGGACATCAGGAGAAAGGCAGTCGTTGTCCTTATACATCCAGGCGGAAACAGACACAATATAATGGACGCATTCTCCAAAGGAGTTGATGTAACCCTTAACCCCACAGACCTGGGCCACATCAAAAAGATTATTCCGCAGCTTATAGATGAAAAACAAATCAATTACAAGATATTCTATGAATGCATGGAAAATATCGAGGCCAAGCTGATATAGACCAGGCGCTTATCTCAATATAGATGGGAGATAACATGCCAGGCTGGGAAACAACATCAGGAAAACAATACAAAAAACAAAGGCAGGCAAAAAATAGATAACGCCTCTGAACACGATCTCCAGGGGGATGTCGCCTGCTGTTCCTGCCACTATGAACGTGTTTATCCCAACCGGTGGGGTAATTGCTCCGAGGGTAGTTATAATCGTGATCAATATGGAGAACCATATCAGGTCGTAACCCAGCCCGCTTGCCACAGGGAAAAATATGGGGATCATGATCATCAGAAGTCCCAATGCATCCATAATTGCCCCACCTATAATAAAAATCAACAGCATCAGGCCCAGGATGCATTCCCTTGGGACAGAAAGGCCGGCAACATAGGCGGCTGCTTCAAACGGTATTCTGGTGATGGTCATGAACTTCCCGAACATCACTGCACCGGCCACTATCATTATAATCATGGCAGATGTCTTTACCGTGTCCTCAAGCGCACACCGGAAACCGGCAAAACTCAACCCGCCACCCAATACGGATATTATCACGGCAAAAAAGCTGCCTGCCGCACCCGCCTCGGTTGGGGTAAACCATCCCAGATACAGGCCGGACATCACCAGGCAAAACAGGATCACCATCTCTATTGAGCCAGGCAGACTGCGAATCCTTGCCTTCAGGCTACATCTCGGGCCAGCAGGCCCCCATTCAGGCCTTAACAGGCATATCACCCAGACAGTCAACATGAGAAGTAAAGATAGCAGAAGGCCCGGCACAACAGAGGCAAAAAACAGCTTGGCTATGGATTCTCCCGTGTAAAGACCTATTACTATCAGGACAACGCTTGGTGGTATGACTACCCCGAGCGTTGCGCCACTGGCCACGCAACCGGAACTCAGCCCCCTGTCATAACCAAGACGCTGCATCTCCGGCAGGGCCACAGAGCTCATGGTGGCAGCAGTTGCCGCATTGGAGCCACAGATAGAGGCGAACCCGGCACATGCCATTATAGTGGCCATGGCAATACCGCCCCGCACATGCCCGAACCAGGCATGCGCAGTCCTGTATATCCTTTCGCTGACCCCTGCATGAAAACATATATTGCCCATGAATATAAAAAACGGGATAACAGCCAGGCCATAGGACGAAAATATATGCCACAGCTCTGTACTAACCGAGGCCAGGGCCGCATGTGGTGATACTACCAGGGAAAACCCGCCAAAACCCACTATGGCCATGGCAAATCCAACAGGAATATTAAAAAAGAACAGGATTAAAAGCAGGCACACTATGCCCCATATCCCAATTGTTACAGGATCCATGTCAGGAACCGGCCTTTTTACGCCTGCCGAACAGCACCAACAGGGTATCGTGAGCCAGATTAACTGTCAGAATCATGACTCCAAAGGCCACTATCATGACCACTGGATAAAACGGTATCATCAAGGTCTCGGAAAGCTCCCCGTTTGCCTTAAGATCCAGGGCAAACTGAAATAGCCTCACGCTGACTGCCCCGAAAAAAAGGGCACAAATTCCAAGACCAATGGCAGACAGCCATATCCTGACCCTGTATGGAAAGTGTCTGAAAAGGATATCAACCGAGATATGGCTCTTCTTTTCCTGGCTGAAGCCAAGGCCCAGGGCAGTTACCACTGCACTGCCGTAGCCCATGACCTCGAAGGAGCCGGTAACAGGATGGCCGAATGGCCTGAGAATCATGTTAATGACAGCGACAAATACAGTAAGGACCAGTACTATACAGGCAATCCCGAGAAGTATGCTGTTTATCCTGCTCACAGAATAGATGGGCCTGAAACTGGTCCAGGCCCTCGGCAACAATAGTCAGTTATTGCTACTTGGCAGCAAATTCTTTTTCATACTTGGCCTTGAGAGTCAGCAGATCCTTGAGAAATGCCTCTGCTGGAAGGCCTCTATCACTGGTCTTCTTCAACCATTCATCTTTAATCGGCTCCACCTTCTTGTGCCAGAGCGCGTACTCGGAGGCGTCCAGGGTGATTACCTGTTCATTGTATTTTTTCTTGGCCCAGGCCGTGGATTCCTTGACATGCCTGTCAATATATTCACCTGTCCACAGGGAATGCTCCCGTGCAAGGTCATTCATTATCTTCTTGACCTTGCCGGGCAGGCTGTTCCATTTCTTCATGTTCATGACAACGGCAAAAGATGTGGTCTGCATGTGGCATATAGTTGCATAACGGCATGATTCAGCAAAGTTGAAATCCTTAAGGATATCCAGGGAAGAAAAAATGCCCTTCACTATCCCCTTCTGAAGGGCCTCTGGTGTCTCTGACATGGGCATGGCCACAGGTACAGCACCCAGCAATTTCAAGGGCTTTACCCCTGCCCCTGTGCATCTGAGCTCATAACCCTTGAGATCGGCCAGGGTCTTTACAGGCTTCATGGACATTATATCGGCAGGAGGGGCTGTAAACAGGGCCAGGACCTTTACCTTGGAAAGGCTCTTTGGCTGATATTTCTGATACAGGTCAAACAATACGGCATTCGCCACCTTTGAGCCAGGAAACCCTATGGGAAGGTCCACTCCCTCCATCAGGGGAAACCGGCCCGGCTGGTATGCAAACACCACAACACCGATATCAGCTACGCCGCTCTCCACGCCATCCATCATGTTCTTGGCACCAAGCAATGTAGAGCCTGGAAATGTCTTTACCTCTACTTCGCCTGCTGTCCTGAGCTCAACCTCGGTCTTCCATTTCTCCATCTGTACACATGGAAACGTGGATGCCGGAGGAAAATTTGCATAGGTAAGCACCACCTTCTGGGCAACAACAGTGCCAGAAAAAATAAGCACCGAAAACATTATAGACAAGACGAACCCGGCTGCTACATTAAATTTTCTCATAATCTGCTACTCCTCTCATTTTTGGTCAGTTGCAATAGACACAAGACTATTATCATCCCGGATTATAGCCAAACTTCATGGAAAATCATCGTAAGCGTTCACAGGGCACCACATCTGCTGTGTTGGCGGGCGCTTGAAGTACAGGGAGTACGACTGCGCACCCGCCGCCTTGCATCTGCGGCACTCTGTGAACGCTTATAACATGGGGAAGATGTGCAACAAAACTCGACATAATCCTGTGATCAGATACAAATCATCTCTGATCATATATTCTTCTGGACTTGCGTTCCGTCCTGGGAAGAGCGCCGTAATCCACTATCTGTACCTCAGCAGAGACCATCACCTGGCTCTTTATCTCCTTGGCAATATGGTTCCGTATGTCCTCATCCCATGCAGGATCGCCAGTGCTGTCACGTTCCACCTTCACTATCATGAAATCCTTGCCGCCTCTCCTTTCCAGCAGGATATTGTATTCACTGGAGATGCCTTCAATATCAGAGAGGATCTCGTCAATCTGGCCGGGATATATGTTAACTCCCCGGAATATTATCATGTCATCGCTTCTCCCCAGGATACGGTCGTGCCTGGGGAAGATGCTACCGCATGGGCATTGGCCGGAGATCCTTCTGGTCAGGTCACGGGTCCGGTATCGAACAAGCGGAGAAGCCTCTTTTCTCAGGGTTGTCACCACCATCTCGCCTATCTCACCATCCTTCACAGGCCTGAGAGTGTCCGGATCAAGTATCTCCAGGATATAATAATCAGCCCAGTAATGAATGCCCTGATGCTCCTTGCAGTCTATGCCCGGGCCAGGACCGTACAGCTCCGTAAGGCCTGTAATATCAAACAGGTGACTGGCGCCAAAGTGCTCCAGTATCGCCCTTCTCATGGAATCACTGCAACGCTCTGAGCCCTGAATAATGGTATTCACCTTTATCTTGTTCTTGATTCCACGCCTGTTTATCTCCTCGCCCAGCAGAAGCGCCATACTGGAAGTGCAGCATATGCAGGTGGACTCCATGTCCTGGAGAAACTGGCATTGGAGCTCCAGGTTCCCCGGACCTACAGGAATTGCCATTGCACCTACCTGCTCACAGCCTGCCTGGAAACCTGCACCGGCAGTCCACAACCCGTATCCTACTGCGATCTGCACCCTGTCTGATGGTCCTATCCCAGCCATTCTGAATGCCCGTGCAAAGAAATCTGTCCAGTCCTGAAGGTCCTTGCTGGTGTAGGTAAGAATCTTCCTCTTTCCAGTGGTGCCGGAAGATGAATGTATCCTCACCACGTCCTCTACAGGGACACTCAACAGTGGAAATGGAAAGCCCTCCCTGAGATGATCCGCCTCTGTAAACGGCAGCTTGGCAATATCTTCAAGGGATTTGATATCAGACGGACTTACACCTGCCCTGTCAAGCCTGCGCCTGTAAAACGGGCTGTTTTCATAAACATGCCCAACTGTCCATTTCAGCCCCTCAAGCTGAATGTCCTTTAAATCCTGTTCTGTTTTGATCTCCTGCATTTATCTCTTTTATAACTCCTGTCATTGATGAAAATAATAAAAATATGCATTGCCAATCCATTGCTGCAGGCCTCCAGGGACAGCCTCCAGACTAACTCTCAAAAAACTACTGGCAAGCCTGCCAACGCTAAACACCGTCCGCATGCGCATCGTTATCAGTAATACCATGAAAAGTCAAAAAGCCAAGATCGATTACTCTTACTACAGAAGCAATAGCTCTCGTAACTGATCACGGGTTCCAATGGACTTTACTGTATATACACCGTTATCCCCAATCACTTAAGGGATAACTTCACGACAGTGCCCTTGTTCCCCTTTTCCATTGCGGCGTTCTCTGGCTTTACCAGGAAAATACGGTTCACATCAATACCGCCATTGCTGACCATGTAATCCTGAACAGCCTGTGCTCTTTTGAAAGCCAGGTTTTCCAGGTCCTGCCTGGTGATCTTGATATGCTCCCTCAGCATCTTTTCCATCACCTCGGGAGGCTGTTTCTTCAGAAGCCCTATAAACATCTTGGGCTTGTCAAAGGGGGCATGCTTGTAGGCCTTTGCAAGGTACTTGTTGAACTCGTCATGCCCTATATCGACATCGTCCACAGAGCTGATCTTTTCACGCTGCTCATCATCCAGATCATCCATCTTTTCCTTTTTGAGCAGGCGCATGAACTTGAGATCTTCCAGGCCTTTCCGGTCCACATCAGGATCATAATAACCTGTAAGTTCCACCTTCAGGGCCGGCCTGTCCGTCAAGGCCTTGGCCAGCGTCTCCAATTTCTTCCTTGCAGCCTCGTTAAGGATACAGGAACCGGGATCAAACTCCACCTGGCGAAGATCTTCGCTGCTGCCTGCAATCGCGGCAATAAGAGAAAATGGAGAAGTGGCAGCCTTGACAAATATATTGATGATTGCATGCATGATGACGCCGCTCAGGCTGAATTCCGGGTCATCGAGCCGTCCGTGTACAGGGATATCAAGGTTTATCTGGCCATGCCTGTCCTTCAGGAGAGACACTGCCAACTTGACCGGCAGGCTCACGGCGTCCTTACTCTCCACGGAGTGCCCGAATTCAAACTGGTCTAGGAAGACTTTATCTTCGGCAGTAAGCTTTCCATCCCGGATCACCAGGTGCACCTGCGAGGTCAGCTTGCCCTTCTGGATCATATAACCAAGGAACTTTGCAGTATAAGGGCTGAAGCTCGTCATCCCGACCCCATCTGCCTTGAGACGTACATCTACAAAAACGGGCCTGGACAACGGATTTATAAACCCCTTGAGTTCCATGTCTGCGCTGTTGTCAGCAAGGCCCCTGATATCCACCTGGGCCTTCATGTCAGCCCTGCTGGAAAGCCCCTTTATAGTGCCGTTTATGTGCCGTACCAACCTGCTGAACGGAGGGCTTACACTCATATCTTTCATGTTTACGGCGCATTCCCTGAATACAACCCGATTGATTCTGATATCCTGAGCGACTTTCTTTTCACTGGCCTTCTTTGCGCTGCCAGTGCCAGCAGCACTGATGCTATTGCCAGCCTTCCTGCCTGACGCAGCAGAAGCCGCTTTGCCGGCCTCATGTTCCTGTTTGAACAGGGCAAGGAGATTGAGGTTACCCTTCCTGTCATAAAAGATATCTCCTGACAATCTGTCCAGCAGCACCTGTTTTATATGTAATTTTAAGGGTTCATTCTCAAACAGCACTCCCTGTGCCCTGATGGCCTTCCACTTGACCACGGGCTTTCTTGCAACCGGGTCAAGTATAATCCCGTCTCCAAGGGTGGCATCACCCCGGACTGCCACCTTGAGACTGCCGGAATCCAGGGCGTTCATCCTCACCTCTGTCTTCATGTACAGCCTGCCCTTGTAAAGCACTGCATTTGAAAAACGAGACACATAACCCTGAAACTGCCTTAATCCAAGCCTGTCAACTTTCACAGAGGCCTGGAAATCCTTCAGTTCGAGATCAGTACTGCCATTGACTTTAAGCAAACCCTTTTTGCCAACGGCCATGGAGACATTAAAGCCGGCCTTTTTTCCAGGATCGGTATCCAGGTTCTTCAGGGATATGCCCATGTTAGACAAGGCAAGGTGAACAGGCCTGCCTCCTCCACTGAGGTCCTGGAAATCACACCGACCCTTTTTCAGCTCAAAATTATCCAGTATTACATGAAACTGGCCTTCATCTCCTCCACTACCGCTCTCATTATCCCTGGCCTGGGATTTTTTCACGATACCTGCCAGGTTGACCTGCCCGGACTTGTCTATCAACGCATTCGCATCAAGACCGCTTACCCTGACTGTATCCATGTGCAAAAGCTTCTGCCCCAGGTCAAAAACCCCTCCTGAAAGCTCCAGAAGAGGCACATGCACAAGGCGGCCCTTGCCCTCTGGCCCGCCAGCACCTGACAGATCGAAACCGGAAACCTTCAGGCCAAGATTTGAAACCACTACATCCGGCTGGCCGTCTTCTTCCATTTTCAAGGCAAAACTGGTTGATACGTCGGCCATGCCACCTGCAACCCTGGCATTGATGAATTCCTGGTAATATGGAGCATAGTCTGCCAGCTTCAGTGAAGTAAAATTCCCGCTAAGCTGTAGAGAGACCGGCTGCACCGCCAAAGTGCCGGCAATATCTGCATTCTCACCCCTCAATGTTCTGAATGAGAGCTTCAGCCTGGAGGGAACGGTATTGAGGGTTCCAAAATCCTGAAGACTGGCATTGACGGATTTCAGGCTGGTCTCAAATATCCCGCTGCCAGCAGCCAGATCCCTGAAAGACAGCCTGCCACCCACGAGTGCTGCTTTTGAAATCCTTAGATCCAGAGGCACCGCGAGCTTGACGGCATCTTTATCTTTACCAGCAGTGCCTTTTCCCCCAGGCCCGGCGTCTTTTTGCTTTCTGAGCAGTCTTGCCAGATTGATTGAGCCATCTTTCTCCCTGATGATTTCGATCAGGGGCCGGTCCAGGTATATTCCGGAAAACCACACCTGCTTCTTTATGAGATTGGAAGGCGCAATGATGAGCCGCAAGGCCTTCATCTTGAAAAAGGAAGCGCCCTTCATGGACATGGAAAGGGAAGACAGCGTCGCATTTCCACCAAGCTCGACATCCTGAGAACCGTCGGCCTTCATGGAAAATATCAGCTGTAGATCTGTTGAAAGGCTGCCGGAATCCACATTACAGTCAATAAAATCAGAAGCATATGCAAGGTAATGAACCAGGTCGAGATTTGACAGCCTGATATGAAGCCTGGTTGAATGGTCCCCGGCAAATGGCCTGGTCTCTCCCTTAAATTCCAGGTGAGCACCGTTTACAACAGCTGCAAAATATGGCTTGGTAAATATCTTAACCCTGGCCTTGAGGTTGGAGATAAACGGGATGCCTATGTTTATATCTTTTGCAACATGAGTTACTCCCTTGACCTCATCCCTGAATTCCACGAAACCATCTCTAATCTCTATATTGTTAAGGGAAAAGTAAAAGGGCCTTTCATCCGCCTGCTTATCTTCGCTGCCGCCACCCTCCAATATATCCTGGAAATTAAACCTCCCCTTCTTGTCCATGGAAAGATATATCTCCGGGCTATTCACCTTTACAACAGAAAGTACAAGAGCCCTCTTAAACAGTGAAACAGCCTGCAGATTTACTTCAAGCCCATGGATGTATACGAGCTGCCTGTCCGTGCCTTTTTTACCTATCCCCAGGCCATTAAGTTTCAAATCCAGAGTGAACGGGTTGAACCTGACTTTTTCCAATGCCACATCCCGGTGAAACACTGCAGGCAGTTTTTTCTTCAGGAAGTATCCGGTCACTGGAGGGAGCACAAAAAATCCAATGACCGTGTAAAACAAAAATGCGGTGGCAAACCATATGCAGAACCTGGTTTTCTTAGAAAGTCTCTTGTATTTGGATATTATTGTCATATTTTTCATAGAAGGTAAAAATTGATACTGTCTGACAAAATCTGAATTTATCTATCAACAATAAGGATTCGAGACAGGCTGTGACATTAAGCATGGTTACAAACAGACGATTTGCGAAATGAAAGATCCCAGGGAGAAGCTGCAAGGGCAGAACCCAGCGGTTAAAACATACCCGTGATCTTACATCGCAACATAACAAGAAAGCCCGTGAAGGCAAGTGAAAAGCCACATGGTTACCATAGAACAGGCATTGACAGTTCTTGATCCTGCAAGACTTTTTTGGCAAATTTTTCAGGGAATTCCATATAACGTCTTATACTCATGGCCTGTTTAACAGATAATGACGGGGTAACAGATGATAAAATATGGGCTGGATTTTTGGGTAAAACGACTTTACAGTCCTGATGAAAAATTTTTATAAATACTTATGAAAGATTGTGTAATATTGCACAAGTCTTGAGGCGCTACAATTTTATCAATGTATGAACCCGTGATGAAGCTTCTTGTGTTTCAGCTGGAAATACCTCTTGATGCTCATGTACCATGCAGTTGTGATAGGGCATAAGTGACGGTAAAGATTAAAACAGTCAAGGAATATCATACCATGAACGGATACACCTTTTTCTTTCAGGAATTTCTCAAGCACCCTCTGCAGATAGGTTCTGTGGTTCCAAGCTCGCACTTTCTGGAGCAGCGCGTAGTGGAAACAGCAGATGTAAAATCGGCCCGTTTCGTAGTAGAGCTTGGACCAGGGGTTGGAGGCATTACCAAAGCAATACTCAAGGCCGCAGGACAAGATTTCACCCTTCTCAGTATAGATATAAATCCCAATTTCTATGGCTTCATAAAAAAGATAAAGGACGAGCGGCTCATTGCTCACCTTGGTAACGCAATAGACTTGAAAGAGATTATAGCCGGTTATGAACTGAAGGAGCCTGATGCAGTAATTTCAGGCATACCATTTTCCACCATCGGAGACGATTGCGGCACAAAGATACTGCATTCGGTATTTGATGTACTGAAACCAGGTGGCCGATTTGTGGCCTATCAGCTCAGCAGCCGTGTCATTTCACTCTGCAAGCCGGTGATGGGAGAGGGAGAGGTTGTCATGGAGCTGCTGAATATTCCTCCCATGAAGGTCTGCTGCTGGAGAAAAGGGAATGGCAATGGCAACAGAAGATGAGGTAACTGATCACGGGGTATCAGGCTTTTTGGCTGGTGGTGCCCCGTGAACGCTTACGCCTATGCAGGTGCCTGTTCAACTACCAGCCCGTAGGCCTTGCCTATTCTATAAACCATTTCCATAAATCCCTTGGGCAATGGTACATTCCGCTCTTCCAGCAGGATGCCGTAATCCTTTGCCCTGGCCAGGACGCTTAGGCTGTAGTCCGGCATGTTTTCCTGGTGATTGCAGAGAAAGTGCATCCTCAGTGCATCAGTGATAGGTATGAGCAGGTCTTCAAAATTCTCAGGCACTGCCCTGAGTTCCTTTTCTATTAGAGAACTGTGCTCCTGTGCAAAAGAGACAAAACGTGGCTCTGGATTTCTTGTGCCAAAAAGCTCGTTTAATATGGCACCGGTAAGCATCTGGCACCATTCCCTGCTGTTCCCAGTATAGTGTTCCAGAATATGATCCCTCATCCTTACAAAAAAGACCATGCGGACAATATCTATCCCCTCCCTGATGGCCTGTATAAACTCGCGATCCATCTTGTCAGTTTCAGGTTTTTGACCTGTGAAATCGGTATTCATGTATGATAATTACCTCTGGCTTTATAGATTAACCCGGATTAACAGTCGTCACTGTACTTGAATCCAGCATATCTGTCGAACAGCTTTTACCTGGCGACTTATCAGGAACAGATGCCGCAAAGACATGATCCCTGCATTTCAAATCTCTGGTAACGCGGCAAAGATATACCATCAAGCAGTCTCTCTGTTTTTACAGTAAATTGCCCCTGATACCCTGACATTCGTGTCTCAAACAGCAATTTGTTCATTGAACTTTACTCCATCTCCTGTTATAAAAGCGAATTTAACGTTTTGTAGGGGGTCTTTCGTAAATGGAAAAGGTAACTGAAGTAAATGACAACATTATGACTACCGCGCCAGCCGCGGATACAGCCGATGAAAAGGCTGCAGCAACACCAGCGCCAGCAGAAGAGCAAGAGCTTTCTGCTGCTGCAACAGAAGAGAATCAGGTCTCTGATTCTTCTCAGGATGACGATGAAACCTCTGACATGAGCCAGTTCGAGGAACTTTTCGAACAGAGCCTTCGGTCTTTCCAGGAAGGGGAAATCATTGAAGGCACTGTGGTAAGCATCCAGAACGACTATGTCATGGTAGATATAGGCTATAAATCCGAGGGCTTTATACCGGCAAGGGAATTTGCCAATGGTGATGGCACTCTTAAGGTGCAACCTGGTGACACAGTTGAGGTATTACTGGAGCGCTGGAACCCGGAAGACGGCAGCCTGAGGCTGTCATATTCCAGGGCCATCCGCAGAAAGGTCTGGGATTATGTCATCAAGTGTCATGAGGCCAAGGAACCGGTAGAAGTCACTACAATTTCCAAGGTAAAAGGCGGCCTGACCGTCAGGATTGGCGAGCCCATAGGCGGCCTGAAGGCGTTTCTGCCGTATTCTCAGATAGATGTACGTCCTCATCCCAATCTCGACAGCATGATAGGCCAGAAACTCATGTGCTCCATCCTGGATTACAACAGGAAACGCGAAAACGTTGTGGTATCCAGGAGGGAATTACTTGAAAAAGAAATGCAAGAAAAGAAAAAGGAGACTCTGGCATCTCTGGAGGAAGGACAGGAAAGAGAAGGAGTTATAAAAAACATCACCGATTACGGTGTATTCGTTGACCTTGGCGGCATAGACGGGCTACTCCATGTTACTGATATATCCTGGGGCAGGGTTGAACACCCTTCCAAGGTCTTCAATGTTGGCGACACGGTAAAAGTAAAGGTTCTTTCATTTGACAGGGAAAAGGAAAAGGTCGCTCTCGGCATAAAACAGCTTTCCGAAGACCCCTGGCTCAGAGCAGCTGAAAAATATCCCGAAGGCGAAAAGGTTACCGGCAAGGTAGTCAGCCTTACCGAGTACGGTGCGTTCGTACAGCTTGAGGAAGGAGTAGAGGGACTTATCCATGTATCCGAGATGTCCTGGACAAAAAGAATTCGCCATCCCAAGCAGATCCTGTCCGTGGGAGACGAGGTGGAAACTGTTGTTCTCAAGGTGGATCCAGAGGCAAGACGCATATCCCTGGGCCTCAAACAGGTAAGGCCCAATCCCTGGGATCTGGTAAACGAACGTTATCCAGAGGGCACTGTCATCGAAGGAAAGGTCAAGAACATCACCGAGTTCGGCCTGTTCATCGGCATCGAGGAAGGCATTGACGGCCTGGTGCACATCTCAGACCTGTCCTGGAGCAAGCGGATAAAGCATCCTTCCGAGATGTTCAAAAAGGGTGATAAGATTCAGGCTGTTGTCCTAAATATTGACAAGGAAAAGGAACGCTTCTCCCTTGGCGTCAAGCAGCTGAATCCCGACCCGTGGGAATCAGCTCCTGAGAGATACCCGGTTGGCAGCCGAGTTTCAGGCAAGATCACAAATGTCACTGATTTCGGCATATTCGTTGAGCTGGAAGAAGGCATTGAGGGACTTATCCATGTCTCAGAGATAGCTGCAGGGCGTCCCAAAAGTCCTGTGGGGAAATACGAAGTAGGCGATGAGATTACTGCCATGGTTATAAATGTCTCTCCAAAGGACAGAAGAATAGGCCTGTCTATCAAGAAAATGACAGAAGACGAGGAACGTTCTTTCCTGTCTGAATACAGCTCCAGCAAATCCGCCCCCACGACCCTTGGTCTTTTACTTCAGGAAGAACTGGGACAGAAGGACAAAAAAAATTCCGGGGATAAGGAGTAACGGCAACCTGCTCCAATGGAAGACAAATCAGGCCGGAGTAACCGCTCCGGCACCTTTCTCATAGTTTTAGCAACTATAGGAGGGCTTGCCCTCCTTGGTTTTTTTTCGTTCACCTTAATGCTCTTTCTCCTCCTGCGCGGTAGCGTAGTATCTGTTACAGAACCCTCCGCAGACAAGATCGGGATAGTAAATATACAGGGTGTAATATCAACACCTGAAAAGGCACTGGAGGCACTGAGACAGTTCAGGGACAACGAGCAGGTAAAGGCCATCGTCCTCAGGATAGACAGCCCCGGAGGTGCAGTCGGGGCCTCACAGGAAATATTTCAAGAGGCAAGGAAGCTGAACAAACTCAAGCCGGTGGTTGCCTCCCTGGGGAATATAGCTGCATCAGGTGGTTACTACTCTGCCGTTGGCGCCAGGTATATCGTGTCCAATCCAGGAACTATTACAGGAAGCATTGGCGTTATAATGAAGCTGCCCAATGTCAGGGGGCTAATGGATAAGCTTGGCATAAAAACTACGGTTATAAAGAGCGGCAGGCTCAAGGATCTTGCATCCATTACCAGGGACCTCACCCCTGAAGAACGGCAGGTGCTGAAATCTGTCATGGATGATATCCATCAGCAATTTATCCAAGCAGTGGCTGAAAGCAGAAAAATACCTGTGGAAAAGGTCGCATCTATATCTGACGGACGGATATTTTCAGGCCGCCAGGCCAAAGAGCTGCACCTGGTAGATGAGCTGGGCAGCTTTTCCACGGCCCTTGACAGGGCTGCTGCCCTTGGCGGCATAAAGGGCAAATGGGAACTGCTTTACCCTAAAAAGGACCGGATTTCTGTCATAAGGGATATCTTGGAGGAGTCAGGGGCCAAGACTATCGCAAGGCTGGCGGGAATGATTGAACAGGGACAAGTCCCTGCTGCGCTTCCGCAATAGCCCTGCCAAATAACGGAGGTATCTTTATTGGGAATGCTAAAAGCAGATATACTTCGAAGACTCAAGGCCGACTTCCCTGATTATACCAACGAAGATCTCAGGGATGCAGTGGACGTGATATTCGACGAGATGTGTCAAGCCCTGTGCCAATGCAGAAGGATTGAGATAAGAGGATTCGGCAGTTTTGCTGTCCATAGTCAGAAAGAACGGAGTTTTGTGAATCCCAAGAACGGCTGCACAACATATTGCCCCAGCAGGTACCGTATTGTATTCAGGCCAGGAAGCAAGCTCAAGAGAATACACCGCGAGGCTTAACAGGCGGATGATTTCCTTACCCAGCCGGGACTTTAATCCGGCAGGAAGCGCCAAGCTGCGCCTGGCGCACTAACATCCGGCAGCTTTCACGACTTTTTATATTGCTACGCACCTTTTCTCTCATAATTTGCTCCCTGGCCCATCTGCTTCAGCCAGGCACTTGCATAGCAGCCGTTTTCAGATAGCAGGCTGTCATGGGAACCTGATTCCACTATGCGGCCATCCGACATTACATGGATGACATCCGCATACCTGGCAGTAGTAAAACGATGCGTGACAACCAGGGCCGTCCTGTTGCTTACCAGTTCCCTGAACCTGGAAAGCCAGTCCATCTCTGCCCATGTATCCATGGCACTGGTTGGTTCATCCAGGATAACCATGGGAGACCTGCGCAGGAATGCCCTGGCCAGGGCGACCCGCTGCCATTCTCCGCCACTGAGTTCACTGCCACCAAACCATTTCCCCAGCATGGTCTCATAACCATCAGGCAGCCGCTGTATCGGGACATCCGCACCCGCTGCCCTGGCAGCGGCCTCTATGGCTGTACGATCATGATTTGATAAAGCACTTACACCTATATTTTCTGCAGCTGTTGCCTGATAATGCACGGGTTCCTGGAACAGGATGGTTATACTCTTCCTCAGTGATTCCAAGGAAATGGTTCGAATATCTGTTCCATCTATTAATATCAGCCCTTTCTCCGGATCGTAGAATCGGCATATCAATTTTATGATGGTGCTCTTACCCGAACCGTTTTCCCCAACCAAGGCGGTAATCTTACCGGCCGCTATATCCAGAGAAAAATCCTCCAGGGTCACCCTCTTGCTGCCTGGATAGCGGAAGGTAACATCCTGGAGCTGTATGGCCGGGGACTTATGCCATGCCGGTCTTACAGGCCTGTCAGGTTCTGTAACCTTGGGCTCCAGGGTAAGAAATTCAAAAAGATTCTCAAGAAACAGGATATTGCGAACCATATTCCCGGCATTATTCAACAGGCTGCGCATCATGCCCTGCCCCTGGGAAAATGCCTGGTAGAAAAGGGCAACATCTCCAAGTGTAATTAAGCCCAGGATAGCATGCCACATCATCCATGCAGTTGCCGCACCAATAGACAGCAGGCCAAATCCCCCTGCCATCATCTGGGCAATGCCCTGGCGGCGCACCAGATCCAGGCGTTCGTGACGCAGGCGCTTTCTCATTTCCTGAAAGGCGTGACGGAAATAATCACCAAGATTGAAAAGCCTTATCTCCGCGGCATTTGCACGCTCGGTAACCATCCAGTCGTAATAGTATGTGCGCCGGACAGCCATGGTATTCTTGAGACGCCACTGGTTGAATTCGATTGTATAGCGCAACACCACAAACAGGGCTGGCAAGGTGCTGATGACCAGAACCATGGGGATCCAGAGGCCATAATGAACCAATACTGCGACCATGGCCACAAGGGTAATGACATTCTGCATCAATACTCCCATGTTTTCCATGAGCGCCAAGGGCATGTTCATGGCATCTACCCTTGCCCTGTGAAGCTGGTCATAATAATCCTGAGTTTCGTAAAATCCCAGGTCGAGTTCTATGGACTTTTTATGGATAAGATCACTGATATGGTCCTGGACAAGCTCAGACTGCGCAGTCCTGACCCATGAACCCAGGCTTCCAAGTGCAGTTGAAAGCAACTGCACAAGAGCGATACCCAGCACCAGCAATATCACCGGCTTGATGACGGCCCATGATGGCCCTGTCTTCTGGGCAAACACGAGGCTGTTTACCACAGCCCTTGTCAGGTAAACGCTGGCCACAGGCAGGACACCCTGAAGAACAAGGAGTACTGCCCAAGCTGCTGTCCACTTGCCTGCAGCATCCAGCACCATACGGAGTGCCTGTGGCAGATATGGCAGCTGATTCCTGATATCATGTAATTTTTCCAGGATTTCCCTGTGCATGGCAAAAATTTCAGTACATCTTGAGATCAATAGTCCAGTGGCCTAGGCCCGCTGTATTGCAGATATTTTAACCGAAGGCAAAACCGGATTGGAAATTTCAATGCTGCAGACTTATATGTTAATATTATGCATGGTGGAATATATGCAGATAACATTTCACGCCAAGCCTGTTCAAGGCATTCCAACAGGCAACCGGTTACATTAGCTTTCAAGCCGGGAACAGGAGGTTTTTTTGAAAAAACACACCACAGTTATTGATTTTTTTCGGCAAGAATGGCTGTTAATTGCATCTGGAGTCGGTTTAATTCTTACATCCCTCTACACAAAACGTTTCCCAGTCTATTCAATCCAGGAATTACAGGTGCTGTTCATGCTGTTTGTGCTTTTTATTACTATCAATGGCCTTCAGCAAAGTGGACTGATCCTAAGGATTGCCAAGACTGTTGAGCAAGGCAAGGCAATACCATTAAAATTGGTACTGACAACATTTTTTCTGTCCATGTTGGTGACAAATGATGTTGCCTTAATCGTCATGGTGCCTCTTACCATGTCACTTGCCGTCAATCGTAAAGATATACTGGTTATTCTTGAAGCTCTGGCAGCCAATGGAGGCTCTGCTTTGACTCCTTTTGGCAACCCTCAAAATCTCTTTATTTACTGGTTCTATAAAATTGAGCCAGTTACATTCGTGCAAACGATTGCATCCTTTTCATTAGCATCACTTATAATTTTATCTGCCATATCACTCTTTATTACAACAAAAGGCGATATACAAAAACCTGTGAAACCGCCAAAAATCAACAGAAAGGCCTTTGCCTATGCAGCTCTGCTCATTATCGTTCTTTTGACGGTTCTTCATATCCTGCCTGTCCTGTCTGGTATTATAGTTATAATTTTCGCCTTAATATTCGATCCAAAAGCCCTGTATATTGACTATGCGCTTCTGTTCAGTTTCTTTTTCCTGTTTGGGTTTACAAATAATATGCAAATGATATTTGCACATAAAATAAGCCATTCGGGACATATCTTCCTGTTTTCCGCCCTGGCCAGCCAGGTAATGAGCAATGTTCCTGCAACGCTACTATTCGCCAAATTCACATCCAACTGGAAGGCCCTTCTATGGGGAGTAAATGCAGGGGGTTTTGGCAGCCTATTCGGATCACTGGCCAATCTTATCGCCTACAAAATCTATGTAAAACAAGAAGAGACAAATAATACCGCCGTATTTACTGCAAAATTCCTCATATTGAGTTATATAGCATTTTTTGTATCAATCGGCCTGTATTTCTATTTATATCGTGCCGAACCTCTGTTATGAACAACAAAAAAACCAATAAACCGCTGGCTGTGCCTTGCACCGTATCAACATATGAGCTTATTTAGATAATATTCTGCAAAAACTGAAATATCTGCTCGTGGGGCAATGCAGTGGCTACACGCCTTCAAGCCCTTTTCTCTGCATATGAAGGGCGGACATAAAACTTGAGTCTGAAAAGGTACAATCATGGACATACAGCAACCTCCACAGAAAATAGATGAAGACAACATCTTCATAAAAATCCCCTGTTTTTTTACAGGCAGGCTGGTTCTCGATACCGACAGGGAGAGAATCAGGCAGAAGTTGGGCAAATTCCTCGTGTATGAGAAGGGTTACCGCATAGATGATTTCCAGCTTGACAGGGAAATCAGGCTGGAGGCCAATAACGAGAAAATAATATCCTACGTCGACCTTGTAGTAAGGATAAACGACAAGTCGCTTATGATCTTGCGGGGTGGCCCAGGCTCTGTGATTACCAGAGAGGCAGGCACTTTGGCTGCAGCGCGCCTTCTGGAAGAAGATTACATTGTACCCTGGGCAGTTCAGGCCAACCTCTTTGACGCTTCTGTGCTTGACGTGAAAAAAAAGAAATCGATCGGCTACGGATGGGATGCCATACCGGCGAGGTTTGAGCTGATCAAAATGACGTCTGACTGGCCGCCTCCAAAGCTCCCGGAAAAACGCATCCCACTGGAAAGGCAGATCCTGTATTCCTATGATACTCACGGGTGACGGAGCAGACTTAAGACATCAGGTGATGTCCTAATCTGCAAATAAATCCCGGATCATGCACTTCAAATGCCTGCAGAAAGTAATTTCAAGGACACGAAGTGATACTAATATAAATTCTTCGTGTCCTTCGTGAACTTCGTGGTTATATAAGGTGAAGTGCAATCCGTGAATAATATCCCCATGATTCTGGAGTTTGAATGCAGGCAGATATAAATCAGCAGAGCATGCCAGATATTCAGGAACCCTCTCGTGATAAATCACAGTTCTTGATGAGCCTGTTTTTATGTCTTCTGTCAGCTCTCATTCTGGCTTCTCTCTACATCGGTTTGCCTGCAGGCCTTTTGGCATTTATTGCCCTGATCCCGTTTTTTCACGGCCTGTTTTCTGCTGACAAAAAGGATAGTTTTCTGCTGGGATTCCTGTGGGGACTGGCATTTTTTGCCCCTGTGCTCTGGTGGATAGCCCCAACCATCTTCACATATGGAAAGCTTCCCCTGTGGGCGGCCTGGCTTGTCTTCGCACTGCTGGCCTGTTACCTGGCCATGTATCCTGCTCTCTGGGCAAGGCTCGCCAGAAAACTGGTCAGGGATTGGCGCTACATGTCAGTCATAGACATAATGGCCCTTGCCTCCATGTGGATGCTTATGGAGGTGGCAAAGGCATACATCCTCAGCGGATTTCCCTGGGCATCCCTTGCCTACAGCCTATGTAAATATCCACTGCTTATTCAGTCAGCGGACATCTGGGGCCCCTATGGCTTAGGCTTTATAATCGTCGTTTTTAACCTGATCCTGTGGCAGCTGATGCTCCCAAGACGGCATCAGTCCCTCCGGGAGGGTGCTGGAAAAAGGCTGATATGGTCCATGGCCCTGCTGTGCTGCCTGGCTTCTGCCCTGCTGTTTTACGGAAGGCACTGTCTCTACATGACTGACAGGGGTACAGCCAGGGTAGCAGCGATCCAGGGTTCTTTTGACCAAAGTGTCAAGTGGGACCCAGCCTACCGCAGGGCAACTTTGTCCAGGTACAGCGATCTCACAAGGCAGGCCAAGGCCGAATTTCCGGATCTGATGCTTGCCGTGTGGCCTGAAACGGCTATACCGTTCTATTTCCAGGAAGATTCCGATTTCAGAAATCAGGTTACCTCACTGGCTCAAAAATTCGAGATCTCCATCCTTCTGGGCAGCCCCAGTTATTTCTATGATGTCTCAGGACATCTCCATTACAGGAACAGCGCCTTTCTGGTAGGACCTGATGGAGACATCAGGGGCAGATATGACAAGCAGCATCTTGTGCCCTTTGGGGAATACATGCCCTGGGGCAGGCTTACCTCATGGGCAAAGGGACTTCTGCCAACAGCAGGTAACTTTACTCCGGGCACATCCAGCGCACCATTGAACTCCAATCCTTTCAGGATAGGTGTGATGATATGTTTTGAGAGCATCTTTCCCAGAATTGCGCGCAAGGAAGTGGCAGAAAACGCCAACCTGCTTGCAGTAATCACTAATGATGCCTGGTTCGGCAAGACGTCAGCGCCATGGCAGCATGCCGACATGGCAATCTTCCGGGCGGTTGAAACCAGGCGGTGGATTGTCAGGGCAGCCAACACAGGGGTCAGCAGAATTATCTCACCCACTGGCCAGGTAATCTCCCAAACAGGTATCTTTCAGCCTGGCTTTATAACAGGCCGTGTAAGCCTCAATAACCGACAGACATTCTTTGTTGTCCACGGTCCCTATTGGTTTTATGCGCTTAACCTGTTATTTATCCTGTCAGGAATTTTTTTAAATATGGAAGCAAAAAAGAGGGAAAATAATGAATAACTCAGATAAGACAAGAGCAACCATTGACATTCAGGAACTCAAGGGCAGGCTGGCTGAAGCAGGCAGAAAAATAGCCATGCTAAGAGGTTATCTTTGATAGGCAGAAACCCGCAGAGCGGCTTGCAGAAATAGAAAAAACCATGCTGAAGCCGGGCTTCTGGGAAAGCCCGGAATCAAAAGACATCCTCAAGGAAAGGTCTGTTATCACCAGGCAGAACGAGATACTGGAGGAACTTGAAGAAAAGCTGGAGGAACTTAACATCCTCCTGGAAATGGGCCAGGAAGAAAATGACGAGGGCACGCTGCAGGAAGTCCGCCAGGACCTGAAAGGGTTTGAGAAGGCCATAAGGCGTGCAGAGCTCCAGAGACTGCTGGCAGGTAAACACGATGCAAACAACGCCATCGTAACCATTCATCCCGGGGCAGGAGGAACCGAGGCACAGGACTGGGCGGATATGCTCCTGCGCATGTACCTGAGGTGGTGTGAACGCCAGGGATTTGATGTCCGCATGCTGGACCTGATGCCCGGTGAAGAAGCTGGAATAAAGAGCGCCACGTTTCTGGTAAAAGGTCAGTTTGCCTTTGGCTATCTCAAGTCCGAAGCCGGCGTGCACAGGCTGGTTCGCATATCCCCTTTTGATGCATCGGGAAGGAGGCACACCTCCTTTGCCTCTGTTTTTGTTGTGCCTGAGCTGGACGAGTCCATAGATGTGCAGATCGACGAAAAAGACCTGCGGATAGACACCTACAGGGCAAGCGGAGCTGGCGGGCAGCACGTCAACAAGACCAGCTCTGCAGTGCGGATAACCCACCTGCCGACCGGGATAGTTGTACAGTGCCAGAATGAGAGGAGCCAGCACAAGAACAAGGCCATTGCCATGAAGATCTTGAAGGCCAGGCTCTATGAGCAGGAGCAGCAGAAGAGAGACCAGGAAAAGCAGCGCCTTCACGACCAGAAAAAAGATATCGGATGGGGCAGCCAGATCCGCTCTTATGTGCTGCATCCCTACCAGATGGTTAAGGATCACAGGACATCTATCGAAACCGGCAATGTCAACGACGTGCTGGACGGAAACCTGGACCGCTTTATTGAAGGTTATTTGAAGATGAACGCGGATTCCAAGCTGGAGCAGCAGGCCTCTGCCAATCAGAGATAGCGGATTTCTCCCACTGTGGCCTTGATTGCACCGCCTGAATCCAGATGCAGGCTCAAGGCTCCATCGGGCAGGATTCTGACTGCTGTTGCAGCCTGCCCCCGCCCTGTTTCCAGATCCAGGCCGTACAATACCCTCCTGCCTGCAATACCCGAAAGCCGCTCGCATTCCCTTATGACAGGGCATGGCTTGCTATCTGCCTGGCTACTGTATTCACTTCCCAGGGTCTCTGCCTCCCAGTCATGCAGAAGCGCAAAATTCAGGGCAATCCTGGAAAGTATATGGCTTCCCAGGTCGAACAGGGGCCATTTCCTGCCTGTTTCCAGGAAAAGCGACGTGGAAGAGGCCTGAAGATATAGGGGAAACTGCTCCTGGTTCAGGTTTATGCCAATGCCTGTAAGCAGATAGCTTTCTTTCAAGCGTGGCGCATTGACAGTCTCGGCAAGGATACCTGCCACCTTCTTACCCCTGACCAGCACATCATTGAGCCATCTGAGTTCTGCATTAACTCCCCATTCACGCAGTACCTGGGCAATGGAAAGCCCTGCAGCCAGACTATAGAGCTGCTGTTTTTCCCGGAGCAGCCCCTGGTATATGGCAAGGCACAGGTAAATACCTCCAGGCCGGGCCCACCATGTGCGTTTCATCCTGCCCTTGGCCCCGGAAAGGCTGAGAGCCCACCACACCTGGCCGCTGGCAAGGGAGATCTGCCTGGCATCAGCATCCATTACCGCCTGCCTGGCAAACATCATCAGCCGGCTGGCATGGCCCATGAGATGCACCCTATTGCAAAAATCCCTCGCACGGCGCACCACCCTTTCCCTGGCCTGGGGCTGACGGATCATGGGCCGGCTGTCAGCAATGAGATGGTACCTGATCATCGATTCTATCTCCAGATTATTGAATCCACTGGAAATATGTTCTTTCTGACCGCCTTTTGACGAGAATCTTTGACTGGACAAGAAATTCTGCATGATTAACATTTGATTTACAGGCATGCGCAAATTATCCAGGGATGAATATCCCTCGCATGCCATTTTGAGCATTTTCTGGAAAATTTCATAACGAATCAGGAGATTAAGCGATGTTAATAAGAAAGCCTGCAGTCGCCAATCAGTTTTATGAAGGAAATCCTGTACGGCTGAGGGCTGAGCTGTCACAGCTTATACCCACTACGGCACATGCCGGCCCAGCCATTGCGGCAGTCTCTCCACATGCCGGATATATCTATTCAGGCCATATCGCCGGGGCTGTATATAGCAGGATAACAATTCCCGAACATGTTATCATCTTGGGCCCCAACCACACAGGCTACGGTTCCTATGCAGAGATAATGACCGAAGGTATCTGGCAGATGCCCCTTGGCGATGTACCTGTAGCCGAAGAGCTGGCGCAGCATGTGCTCAGCCAGTCAGCAGTGCTCACCCAGGGTTACCAGGCTCACATATACGAACACTCCCTGGAGGTGCAGGTGCCGTTTCTGCAGTATCTGCAGCCTGCACTGAAAATCGTACCCATATGCCTGGGCCCCCTTGATCTGGATTCATGTCTGGAAATAGGTCGAGCAGTGGCTGAGGCAATAACAGCATTCGGAGAACCTGTATTGCTGGTCGCAAGCACGGATATGAGCCATTATGTACCAGCCGATGTAGCAAAAGAGCTGGACAGTCTTGCCATTAAACAGATACTGGCCCTGAATCCTCAAGGGCTCTATGAAACAGTCAAGGCCAATGGCATCTCCATGTGCGGTTATGTTCCCACCACAATTGCCATTGAGGCCGCCGGCAGGATGAATGCCTCCAAGGCAGAGCTGGTGAAATATGCCAATTCCGGAGAGATAAACGGCGATTACAGCAGGGTGGTAGGATATGCCGGCCTTATAATAAAATAACGTGAAGACGGAATGGCTGCCAACAGGCCGGGATGAGATCTCCGGCCTGTCCATGAAAATGTGCACTTTTTGCATGTATTTTCACGTTAAATCCTCATGGCTAATATGCGAAAATAGCTGCAAATACGGGGAGAAACCGGGAATGCTTCCGCGGGACCGGTCTAAAAAATTGCATTTTGGGAATTCATGCTTCTTGACAACAAATAACCCTCCATCTATATTTCCCCTGTAACTGCTGGGGGATCGTCTAACGGCAGGACGGTAGACTCTGGATCTACTAGTCTAGGTTCGAATCCTAGTCCCCCAGCCATTTTTTTATAACTGATGCAAATCAGGCAGTTGTGCAAAAAGATTATATTTACAATCACTATCCTCTCTCCTCTGGACAGTTGCTATCCGGCCTGTCTATACCAAGTTATATCCGCTTAGTTCTTCCTGCTGTCTGGCATGAATCTGTCGTGCCTCAAATGCAAGGCTGTGACCTATAATCTCATGATGGCGCAAGGCAGACAACATGGCACTGACGGCCAGAAAACCTCTTACAAACGCAGCAGCGTCCGTATTCTTATTGCAGAGGATGATATTACTGTTGCTAATGGCTACCGCAGTATCCTGGAGGATGCCGGTTACCAGGTTGTGGAGGTTGTCTATAATGGCGCAGACGCGGTGCAAAAGGCGATCGAGTGCAATCCCAATCTGATAATCATGGACATCAAGATGCCAAGGATGGACGGCCTGGAAGCTGCAAGGGCCATAAACAGCCCGTATAAAAATTCCTTTATCCCCATCATCTTTGTAACCGCATTCACTGAAAGGCATTTCGTAGAAAAGGCAAAGGGCCATGGCGTCCTGGGATACCTGGTAAAACCCGTGCAGCTGGATGACCTTGTTCCTGCCATTGAAATGGCCTGGTCAACAGCCCAGACCATCAACGCCCTGGAAGGCATAGTGGAAAACCTTTCTGAAGAACTTGAGGCCAGAAAACTCATAGAAAAGGCAAAAGGCGTCATTATGAAACACATGTCCCTGGATGAAGAAACTGCCATGAAGATGATGCAAAAAGAGAGTCAGCGTCAACGCATCAAGATGAAGGACCTGGCCAGGACAATAGTTTCTATGCATTCATCCAGAAGTTAAGGAGATCTTCTTTGATTTCTCTGTATCGATCCAGGGTTCAAGTTTCGTCTCGGATGACGCATTTCCATTCTGGGTCTGCATCTCGTATTCCTTTTTAAGCGCGGTGGTTATCTCACTTACGCGGGTTTCAAGCATTTGCAGCCCATCCTTTGCTTCAGAGCAGTCAGGATCGAGCTTGAGCGCGGTTTCAAATGACTTTCTTGCCTCTGCGAACCAGCTTCCCTCCATGTAACTTTCACCTGCCAGGCAGTATGCATGATGGAGCCCGTTGGGGAATAGTGCTGCCAGGAGTTTGCCGGGGCCGCTATCTCTGGGCCAATGTTCTTCAGGAGATACCGCTGCCTCCAGGAGATACCGCACCAGCAGGGCCTTGCCAGATTCCTCCTTCAACACCTTGATCAGATATTTTTCCGCATGATCAAATAACAATGCCATCCGCTTGAGTGCACGCCTTATCTCATGTTCCGTCTCTTCAAAAAACTCTATTCCCGGACTGTCGCCATTGGCATTCAGTTTTAAAACAGCCCTGCCGGCAACGGGGCACGACCTCCTGTAACGCTCAATCATGTAGGCATTTTCCTTGAGCTTCATTGCCTCGTGAAATATGGCGCCAACCATCCAGTCCAGCATGAATGCAACCTCGTCTTCCGCAGGGTCACTGTAACCCCACAGCATGTGACACAGGTCCTTAAGCTGCCAGAGCTTTCCCTTGTCTCTCTCTGTTCCGACCCAGATATCGAATCCGTCATATCTTACGCCGTATCTTGCGGTATGTTCCCTGATATCCATGAAAAAAGAATAGGAATCCAGGAAATCCTTTACCGCATTCTTGACGAATATGTCACGTTTTTCGTCTATCCAGCAGGAGTTCATCCACCTGTTCCAGTTTCACTGCACTGGCCCGCAGGCATTACATTCCTTTCATGTATTGCCAGGGCAAGATATTCGTCATCTTCACCGTATACCAGCCTCTTTGCCTGCATACCATCCATAAAGGCCCTTATCTTTTGTTTCGGCAACCCGTCTGATATATTTAGCAGGCTGTCCATGTCCGCAGGCTCCAGGCATGCAAGATAGAGCTTGCGTGACATACCGGACAACCTGTGCCTGAGCACCTGTCCATCCGGCATCACCTGGCGTATCACCAGGAAGTCCACACCATCCCTGAATGTAAGGAACCCCTTGGCTCCGGAAAGTCTTCTCCTGGCACTTCCCATGGCAGATAGCTTGTCTGTCAACTTTTTCCACATGAGCTTCTGCCTGAGCCTGTCACCCCTGTACTGGAGCACCAGGGGATGCAACCTGCCAGCAACTTCCCTGGGGAACAGCATCGAGTAGCAAGGATGCGGTTTTATCCCGCTTATGCCAAAATCCTTTGGCTGCCTGGATACCGGGCTTTCCATTCCGAGCCAGAAGGAAACCGGCTTTAAGGGTGCAAACGGCCATGCAAAATCCAGGTTCTCAAGGGTTTCATCCACCTCTTCCACGGTACTGCCAGGGAAATGGAGTATCAGGTTGGCCTGAAGCTTTATGCCTGCTTCAGCACAATGGCGCATCATGGCAAGATTATCAATTGCCCTTGAGCCCTTGCCTAAACGCCTCAAAAGACTGGTGCTTAGGGCCTCTATGCCAACCTGGACATCTCTCAGGCCTCCGGCAGCCATTCTGAAGATATCTGTCCTGGAATGACCCACGCGCAGCTCTGCAAAAAAGGAATAGTCCCTTCCATGGGCATGCAGAAGATCAAAAAATTTCGGGGCCTGTCTTGCAGGCAGGCAGTTGTCCATGAATGCGTAGTCCAGTGCGTGGTAACGCTGGGCCAGATAGTCGATCTCGGCAGTAATTCTCTCTGGAGATTTGGCCCTGTAACCCTTCCACTGGAGATTGAGATTGCAAAAATTGCACCTTGACCACCAACATCCCCTGGATGCCTCCACAGGAAGCATAGGAGTTATGCCAGCTGCCCTGCTGCCAAGCGCCTCGATCTCGGCAAAATAGTCATCAAAATCCGGAAAGGGAAGCGAGTCCAGATCGGGTATCTGCTCTTTCCTGACAGCAGTTTCACTTGTGTCTTTATCAACCCGGTCCCGGGATGCAATGGCAGGGCTTGAAATGGAGTCCTTTTTACCAGACAGGTATAAACAGAGATCCAGTAGGGGCAGCTCGCCCTCGCCGGTAATGCTGAAGTCCACAAAGGGAAAGGCAGCCATTATAGCCCGACCTGAAATACCGGAACTGCTTGCTCCTCCAATGACTATCTTGCAGAAAGGCAGCTGTTTCTTGATAAATTTCGCGATATAGAGCCCGGCAGTAAGCTGGTTCAGGCACAGGCTTATGCCAACAAGGCCTGCAGGAGGAGACTCGTCAGACAATATAAATTCCTCCATGACCTGCCCAGCCGCCGAGACTATCTTTCTGAAATCAGGCCTCCCACCCTTTGTGCCAAATCTCTTTCCAATGGCATCATAAAACAGTTTCTCCGGGCCCTGATGATCCGGGAAAAGCAGGGCCGCAAATACAGATTCTGCAGCCCAGCTGGACTGGCTTATGGTGTGGTACGTCTCATAACCTATGGCCGAGGCAAGCCGGATATAAGGATGCCTAACGCTGATCCGTATGCCAGGCACTCTGGCTTTCAGGAAGGCCTTTAGCGCACCGAGCTGTATGGATGGCCGGTTGAACAAGGGCCATGGAGGAGAAACAAGGGTTATGTGCACTTGTCCAGGACAGGCGTCAGCTTAATCAGCCTATCTTGCCTGCAAGGGCCATGAGCCGGTTTATCCTTTCCTGAATGGGGGGGTGCGTACTGAACAGTTTTGCAATCGAGGACGCGGTTAGCGGATTTACTATGTACATCTGCGCAGTAGCAGGGTTAACCTGCATTGGCACCCTATGATTCCACTCTTCCAGCTTTTTCAATGCACTGGCCAGTTGTGTCGGGCAATGACATATCTTTGCGCCTGTGGCGTCTGCCTGGAATTCCCTGCTCCTGGAGATGGCCATCTGGATAAGCATTGCAGCAATGGGGGCAACAATCATCATTATGAGTGTGCCGATCAGCCCTCCGCCTTCGTCATCGTCAGATCCTCCGAAACCTCCAAATATCAGGCCCCACTGGGCAATATTTGCAAGATAGCTGATCGCGCCTGCCATGACTGCGGCAATGGAGCTTATAAGGATATCCCGGTTCTTGATGTGGGCAAGCTCATGGGCCAGCACTCCTTCCAGTTCTTCCCTGGTCAGAAGCTTCAGTATGCCCTCGGTAACCGCTACTGCTGCGTGGCTGGGATTCCTGCCTGTGGCAAATGCATTAGGCGTCTCCTGGGGAATTATGTAAACCCTGGGCTTGGGAAGACCGGCTCTCTGGGAAAGGTCTGTCACTATGCTGTGCAGTTGAGGTGCTTCCTGCGGGCTTACCGGTTTGGCCCCGCTCATGGACAGGGCCAGTTTGTCACTGAACCAGTATGCCCCCAAATTCAATACAGCTGCCAGTATGAGCGCGAATATCATACCATGCTGGCCGCCAAGAATCCTCCCTGCTACCATGAACAGGGCTGTCAGTCCGGCCAGGAATATGAAGGTCTTTAAAACATTGTTCATAGAAATGATCTCCTGTTGTCCTAATTATTCGTAACTTCTCAATAAATCCATGCAAATTTTTCTGTAACAGACAGTCTATTTTATCCCGGATTATCTGTTTGCCTAAGAATATTATCACTTTTGCTGAAAACACAAGCATGAACAAAAAACATCCCGATACCGACAATCTTGAATCAGGCGCAACGCATGTCCATGACGGCGCATGAGACTGCGGCCCATGGCATCAAACATGCGATGCAGAGCAACCAACTAGTGTCCATCCAGAAATGATTGATTTCAGATAGCCATTCTTTGACAAGACACTATTCTAAATATAATTT
>JALWYO010000057.1 GCA_026992735.1 Deltaproteobacteria bacterium | reverse complement strand
GCAGGAAGCCCTGAATCCGAGTAGATTCGAACCTGTCCACGGTCCACCAGCCTGCCCATCACCACTGGCAGAAGCTGGCTATTCCATGGCTTGAGGCAATATTTCCTGATCCACAGGTCCAGGGCGGTATGACCCGTGCAGTCAGAGGCAGTGGTCATCACTGCCTGTCCGCCTGTAATCGAGGCAATGCGCCTGGCCAGCGCGTTCGCACCTCCAACATGGCCTGACAGCAGGGGAATGACGTATCGACCCTGCTGGTCCAGCACTATTACCGCAGGGTCCCTGTACTTGTCCGCTACAAGGGGAGAGACGGCCCTGACCACGATGCCGCTTGCCATTATGCAGACCAGGGCATCGCTTTGGCCCCATGCCTCCCTTATTGCCTCTATGCTGTTGCCCCTGCATCTCAAGAGCCTGCTGCCTGGCAGCCTGGCCCGGAGCCTTTCTCCAAGCCTGGCAGCCTCCCTGGTTATGGCCAGTATGGAGATCTTCATTCAATCCCATTCCTGTAGCCATGGGAAAACGCTGGATCGTACAGCCTGGAGTCCCTTGCCTCCTTGCCGGGAGACAGGGCCCCTCCCACCAGGATCATGGCAGTCCTTTTTATCCCTGCTTTCCTTACTTTTGGGCCTATGTCTCCCAGAGTCCCTGTTATTACCCGTTCTTCCGGCCAGGAAGCCCTTTCGATCACTGCTGCCGGGGTGGATTCCGGGTATCCTCCCTGGACCAGTTCCCCTGCCAGTTCATCTATCACAGATACGCTCAGGAATATGCACATGGTGGCCTGGTGACTGGCAAGCGAGGGGATATCCTGCCCTGGCGGCACAGGGGTGCGGCCAGCGCGCCTGGTGAAGATCACTGTCTGGCTTATCCCCGGGCATGTCAGCTCCTTCTTGAGGGATGCGGCAGAGGCAGAGGCAGAGGAGACCCCTGGGACCACCTCGTAGGGAATGTTCAGCATGTCCAGGCGTCTCATCTGCTCCATGGTGGCCCCGAACAGGGACGGGTCCCCTGTGTGCAGCCTTACGACCAGTTGCCCTTGCCTGTAACCGTTGGCCATGGCATCAATGATCTGCTCCAGGTCCATGCCGGATGAATCCAGGATTTTTGCCTTGCTGTGTGAAAAAACAGCAGGGTTTACCAGGCTTCCAGCATAGATGATCAGGTCAGCGGTATCTACGAGCCTTTTCCCGCGCACGGTGATGAGGTCCGGGGCTCCTGGGCCTGCGCCCACGAAATAGACCGGCCTGGCCGCATCCCTTGCAACTTTATCGTTCATCTACATTTCTCCCGTTCCTGTCTCCCGTTCCTGGAACAATGAACCTGCCAGCCGTTCCCATTCTCTGCTTTCTGACTATAACGGTGGAAAAATAGTGAAGATCCTCGTGTGCTGCCTTCCTGATGTCTTGGAATATCCGTTCTCCATCAAGGGCGCATTTTTCCACGAGCACGGCATTCTCCAGCAGGCTGTATTCTTCCAGTATCCTGATTACACGGGGCAGGCACCTGTGAACCTTCATCAATGCAATGGAGTCAAAGGTCTCTATGGCCTGGCGTATCCTGTCATCTCCAAATGTGGCAGGTATGATGCATAGCATGTCGTCTCCAAGGGCCAGCGGGGCCTTGAGGGCGCTGGAACAGCTACCCACAGAGCTTATCCCTGGTATCACTTCTGTCACAAGGCCTGGCTGCCTCTCCTGTACGGTTGAAAGGAGATAGTAGGCAGTGGAATAAAAGGCTGGATCACCAATGGTCGGAAATACGACGTTCATGCCCTGGCCGGTGAATTCCAGCACGGTGTCTGCTGCCTTGCTCCAGCTTTCTTCCACTGACCTGTGCCTGCTGCCTGACAGGCGCACCTTCTGCATGGAAAAATGCACCTCGACCACCTGTTTCCCTGAAATATCTGCTGCCTGGGCAATGATCTCCAGGGCACTGCTGGCGCCATTGGGCCTGCCTGTCGGAGCCACTATTGCCTGTGCCTGTTCTACGGCCTTGAGGGCCTTGAGGGTAAGAAGCTCCGGGTCACCTGGGCCTGTTCCAATAATGGTGAGCCTGCCTGCTGTCCTGCCGGTGGATTGTTTCAATTTGTGGTGTCTCCCATCTTTATACCCCTTATTATCGTGATTTCATTGAGCTTATGTTCGTTGCCACCAGGATATCGCCTTCTGACGACAGCAATCCTGGAGATGTCCACCTTCAGCCCTGCATCGTGCATAAGGGCTGGCGCATCCCTGGCAGTGCTGTCCAGTATTGCCGTGGCCACCATGATGCCCCATGGTGGCAGGACCCTGGCGCAATGGGCTATGACAGGGGCCAGTTTTCCGCCTGAGCCACCGATAAAGACCCTTTCCGGTGCAGGAAGGCTGTTCAATATTCCCGGTGCCTCACCGTCAACTGGAACAATGTTGAACAGGCCGAACTTCCTGATGTTTCCCCGGATGATTGCCTGCATCTCGCCGTCCCTCTCCACTGCAAAGGCAGTGATGTCCGGAAAAAGCCTGGCTGCCTCAAGGGAGATGGAGCCGGACCCTGCCCCGATGTCCCACAGCAGGATGCCCTGTGCGAGCCTGAGCTTGTGGAGCACCACTGCCCTTATCTCGTCCTTGGTGATCAGCCCCCTCAAATGGCCTATCTCCTGTTCGGACATGCCGATTCCCCGGCCCTGCATGCGCCTGGAACAGGGAGTCTCTATCACGGTGATGTTCAGGGGAGAAAAGGTCTCTGCTGCGGCCTGGGCCAGGTCCATGCTCCTGACCCTCTCCCCAGGGCAATCCAGGTCCTCTGCAACGTGTATCCTGATGGCATCCTGGAAATCCCTTGCCTTTGCCTCTTCGAGTATTTCCAGGAGCCTTCTTGCAATGCTGTCAGGACTGTTCTTGCTGTCAGTAAGGATGATACTCTTGGGATGCCGAAGTATCCCTGCCAGAGCGTGGCTGCCCTTCCTGCCGTGCAGGCTTATGATCTGCGCATCATCCCACGGGATGCCAAGCCTGGCGCACGCAGCCTGGATTGCTGAAATGGCTGGATGGAATTCCAGTTTTTCTTTTCCAAGGGCAGATATGAGTCTCCTACCTATGCCGAAAAACAGGGGATCGCCGCTGGCCAGCACAGCGCAGCCTTCAACGGCCTGCAACCTCCTGATTTCTCCTATCATGGCATCAACCGGGGTTATGGGGAGGATGCGCAGGACAGAGGGCAGGATGCCAGGCTGCCCTTCCAGGACTTCCTTCAGCCTACTGGATGAAAATACAGTGGTGCATCCTTCCAGCAGCCTGCCAATGTCCCTGGGGAGCCTGCATCCCCTGATGCCAATGATTCTTACCTTGCGTTCTTTCACATCTGTCTCGGCCAGTTGTCGTGCAGTAGCCTGGCCCTGTTTTTGTTCATCTGTGTCCTAAAGGGCCTGTCTTACACTGCCGCAATGATCTCCCTGCCAGGTGTCACCAGGTAAATGGTGACCTGTATGCCAGACAGCTCCCTGGCATATTGCCCGGCCCTGGCGCAAACTGCTTCTATGACCTCCATCTGGCTGTTCTTGACAAGCATTTCCAGTATCTCCCTGGCCGTGTTGGCCGTCTGCGCCCTATGCGCCATGGCCCCAGGAAACCCCAATTCCTCCAGAAGCCTGGCAGTGCTTGCCATGTCCAGTGCCCCGTGCCTTACATGGGTCTGGGGTATCCTGAGTGCCGCTTTAACTATCTTTGCCCACATTCCGGCCATGTGAATCCTCCTGAAACCAGCCCGGCCTGCTGCTTTCATGGCGTATTCCAGGTAGTCTCCCATCATCACCAGGGCCTCATCCGGCATGTCCAGCATCTCCTGGACCGCCCTCTCGGAGGTCCTGCCAGTGGATAGGATGACCTCTTCCAGGCCTGCTTGCCTGGCTACGTTCAGGCATACGTCAATGGTATCTGTCCACGCCTTTGCCGAGACCGGCCTTACTATGCCGGTGGTGCCCAGTATGGAGATGCCTCCCCTTATGCCCAGGCGGGGATTCAAGGTGTTTTGGGCAAGTTTCTCACCGTTTTCTACAAATATGCTTATTTCAACCGAATGGCCCCCTGTAATATCAGCCCCTGCCTCGTCAATGGCCTCTCGTATTGCCCTGCGTATCATCTTCCTTGGCCCGGGGTTGATGGCAGGTTCTCCAGGGGGAACGGCCAGGCCCTTCCTGGTGACAGTGCCGACTCCATCACCTGCCCTGAAGGAGACAATGGGTTGCTTGCTGTTGCCTGTTCCATGCCACGCCTGTTCGAGCGTCACCCTTGCCCCTATTTCTGCCCCGTTTGTAACGTCTGGATCATCTCCGGCATCCTTTATGACCGATGCCAGGCCAGCCTTGCCATCAGAGGATACCGAGTGGAGGGAAAATTCGTACCTTGATCCGTCTGGAAACGGGATGCTGACTCCATGCAGCTCCATGCCTGGCCTGAGGAGCTTCAGGAGAGCGGCCTTGGATGCCGCAGCAGCGCATGCCCCTGTGGTAAAACCAGACCTGAGATGTTTTTTTTCAGTCTTCATCGAAGCATAGCCGTTAATTAGCCCCTGCTCCTGTCTCCTCGTCGAGACATAGCCTGAGCAGGGCATTGACAGCCGCAACCGCAATGGGAGTACCTCCCTTCCTTCCCAGTGTCGTGATAAACGGCTGGCCCAGCTCCAGTAGCATCTCCTTGGATTCAGCAGCATTTACAAACCCAACCGGCACCCCGATTACGAGATCCGGACACAGCCTGCCTTCTCTCACCATCTTTATCACCCTGGCCAGGGCAGTTGGCGCATTGCCAATGGCCACTATCCCTATGTTTTCTCCTGAGGCGAGCTCCATACCTGCCTCTGCCCTGGTAATGCCCTGCTTCCTGGCAAGTTCTGCGGCCTGTTCATCACCTATGTGGCAGATGGCCTTGCCTCCGAATCTCCCAAGAATCTTCCTGGATACACCCTGGACCGCCATGTTCACGTCCAGGAGCATGTCCCTGCCAGCCTTTATCGCCCTGGTCCCTGCCTCTATTGCCCCTGGATGGAAGCGCACGATCTCCGCAAAGTCGAAATCCCCGCTGGCATGGATCATGCGCCGTAGCACCGCGAATTCACCAGAAGAAAACCCTGTTGGACCAAGCTCGTCCTCTATTATCCTGAAGCTTTCCCTCTCTATCTCGCCAGGAGGGATGCTCCGCAGCCTTGTTGTCATTTCATGTCCTCCAAGGGGGCGCTGCCCTGCAGGCATCCACAAGATTGACAGCGGCACGCCACGTCATGCCAAGGTGCAGGTGTACATAGCCGGCAATGGTGTTGTTCAGCCTGTACCCCTCTTTTCTGCCGTTTGAAAGTGAGAAGATCCTGTCCACGTTGCCAGACATCCTCGTGCTGGAATAGTGAAATTCATGGCCGTGGAGCCTGTCCCCTGCACTTCCCAGCATGCAAGCCTCCCTGAGCGTAACAGAGCGGTATCCCAGGGCAGCGAGCCTTTCCTGCATAACGGTCTCTGCCGGAAAGACTCCTGCCATCTTGTAACTCCTGCCCTCCGTGTCGATTATGGACTTGCACAGGTACATGAACCCGCCGCATTCTGCAAAGACAGCCATGCCTGCTGCTGAAAATGCCCTTATTTCCCTGCGCATGTCCGAGTTGTCTGCAAGGGCCTGGGCATGGAGTTCAGGATATCCGCCCCCCAGGTAGATCCCCCGAATTCCTTTCGGAAGCAGGTCATCCTCAATCGGGCTGAAGGGCACGAGTTCGGCCCCTGCGATCTCCAGCAGTTCCAGGTTGTCCTGGTAGTAAAAGCAGAATGCCCTGTCCCTGGCAATACCCAGGGGAACCTTCGCAAGCCCCCTGCATGCTTCCCTGGCCTCGAGGAAGGGTTCCCTGGTGTTTTCCGTAACCCTGGCCGTCCTGCTTATCCTAATGATGGCCTGCATTGCGAGTTTCCGGCTGATCCAGGATGCAAGGCCCGAAAGGTTGTCTCCAAGGGGGGATTCTGTACCCATGAAGAGCCCCAGGTGCCTGGACTTGATCTTTACGGCCTGGCGCCTGTCCAGAACGCCCACGATCCTGGCTGTACAGGAGCGTGACACTGCTCCTTCTATGAGCTCCAGGTGCCTGTTGCTGGCGACATTGTTCAGGATAATGCCAGGGATCTCAACCCTTGGGTCAATGCTTTCAAAGCCTTTTACCACTGCAGCAATGCTTTCTGCCGCGGATGAAGCGTCTACCACCAGGATGACAGGTATGCCAAGCAGCCTGGCCAGGCTCGCCGAACTGGCCCTGCCGCCGTCGAACAGCCCCATGACGCCCTCCACGATGTTTATTCCCTTCCTCGATGCCTTGCTGCAGAAGATATCCTTCACATAGCCGGGGCCGGTCATGCGGATGTCCAGGTTCCACGAGGTCCTGCCGGTTACCATCCTGTGGAGTGTCGGGTCTATGAAATCCGGGCCGCACTTGAATGGCTGCACCTCAACGCCCATCTCCTTCAGGGCCGCCATGATGCCCAGGGTAACGGTGGTCTTTCCGCAGCCGCTGGATACCCCTGCTATCAGGATGGAGGGAATGGAGCCTGGCAAGTTCAGCGCCTCCCTCCTGGTGCCGGGTAGAGGATACGGTGTATTATCTCCATGCCCTTCAGGAGCTGCATGGTTGGCCTGCTGACCATGGCCTCGTCCACAAGGTACACCCTGCCATCCCGGATGGCCTTTATCACCTGGAATCCCGGCTCGCTGATGATTTCCTGCCTGGTCACCTGGTTCATCCTGCCCTTCTGAGCTAAGAATACGTCTATTTCATCGGCCTTTGACAAGATCTTTTCCTTTCCGTATGCGGCGATGTTGGTGTTGCGCACCCTTGCCGCATCTGATGCTATGTTTATGCCTCCGGCAGCCTCGAGACAGAATATCTGGAGTGAGCCAGGGGCAAAGGTCTTCATGCGCCTGTGAATGGCCTCGAAATAGACTTTCGGACGCCTTTCTGGCGGGATGAGCCTGGTCATGGAAACCATATCTTCCAGGCCCTGCCTGAAATCAGAGATCATCTTCCCGGCGGCCTCCTGCCTGCCGCACAGTATTCCCAGGGTCTTCCAGTAGCTGTAGAGTTCACCAGGAGAGGTCGGCTGCAGGGAGATAACGGTTATGCCAAAGTTCCTGAGGCCGGTTACAAGGTTTGGATGTGCCCTGCTTATCATGGGCCTTATGATTACCAGGTCTGGTTTTAATGCCAGGAGCCTTTCAAGGTCATCTCTGTAACTTACGATTTTACAGCCAGCGGGAATTCCCTTGAGATGCCTGGAACCCCTGGATATACCCACTAATCTCGATCCTGCGCCAAGGGTAACGATGTTCTCGGTATGGGCAGGGTAAAGGCTTATGATCCTCGAAAAGGGCTTCCTGACCGTGACGGTGTTGCCATCGCTGTCTGTAATGGTAACGGGATAGGAGGCGGCCCGGCACACTGCAGGTCTCAGCACTTTGAACATGAGAATGCAACAGGATATGATAAAAATCAATAGGATGGGAAACAATGACTGTTTGAATGGCTTGCAATATTCCGTTTTCATCCTTCAATACCTTCTGTTGGTCCTTTTGCGGCTGGATCTTCTTTTGGCAGCCGGAAAGATATCTGTATCCCGTCTCCAAATGCATCAGGGCATGCCTCTGCATTTACACCGTAGACCCTGGAAACAATCCTTCCATTCATCAGTTCTGACTTGGCCCCTGCAGCTTCAAGCCTGCCGTTGCTGATAAATACGGTATCAGTGCAGAAGTCAGCCGCAAGGTTTACATCATGGATTGCCGCCACTATGGTAAGACCGTCTTCCTCCATCCTTCTTTTCAATACGGACATGATGGACAGGCTGTGAAATATATCCAGGTTGGACGTGGCCTCATCCAGGATCAGCGCCCTGGGGGTCTGGGCAAGGGCCCTTGCAACAGCCACCCTCTGCAGTTCTCCTCCTGAGAGCATGGTTACAGGCCTGGATGCCAGGTGTGTTATCCCGAGCTCCTCCATGACCTGTCCAATTATTTTCCTGTCTTCCCTGCTTGGGCCTCCCAGCCTGCTGATAAATGGGAACCTGCCCATCTCAACTACCTGCTGCACGGTGAATGCGAACCTTATTGAAAAATCCTGGGGCACCATGGCCACGTACCTGGACAGCTCCCTGGCTGAAAAACTTTCCAGTTGCCTGGAGTCAAAGACAATTTTGCCTTTTGAAGGCTTCAGCAGGCCGGCAAGCAGGTCCAGCAGGGTGGTCTTGCCACAGCCGTTGGGCCCCAGTATGCCTGTAAAAGTCCTGCTGTTGATATGCAGGCTTAATCCACGGATAGTCCATGGAAGGTCACTGTTATAGCGGAACCACAGGTCCTCAATCTGCCACAATATTAAAGGCCTCCATGCATCCTGTCCTGGTGTTTCCTGAATATGAAGCAGAAAAACGGCCCTCCTATCAGGGCGGTCAGCACTCCTATCGGGACCTCTGACGGAAGCACTGCCCTGGTCACGGTATCTGCGGCCAGAAGAAGCAGGCCGCCTGCCGGGAAGGAGAGGACGGCCAGCCAGCGGTTGTCAGGTCCCACGCCATGCCGCAGGAGATGCGGTATTATCAGGCCGACAAAGCCTATTATGCCTGATATTGACACAGCAATGGCGGTCCAGAATGAGCAGATGGTCAGCAGGAGCAGCCTGAGCCTTGCAGTGTCTATGCCAAGGGTCCTGGCCATCTTTTCGCCTGTAGCAACCACGTTCAGCTCCCTGCAGTAAAGCTGCACTACGATGATACAGGGCAGGCTTACTGCTGCCATGAGCCCGACCTGTTCCCACGATATGGCAGAGAGGCTCCCCATGAGCCAGAATATTATGGCCCCAACCTGCTCATCTGCCAGAAATTTCATGAAGCCTATGGCTGCTGACAGTATTGCAGAGACAATCACGCCTGAAAGTATGAGGTTTGTGGAGGAAAGCCCCTGCCTCCCGGATGCCAGGGCCATAACGGTGAAAAGGCTGCCAATGGCCCCGAGAAAAGCCATGACTGATATAGAGACAAACCTGGGAACCGCGATTCCCAATACTGCCAGCACAATGGCAAGGGATGCCCCGAATGCCGCACCAGAGGAAACTCCAAGGGTATAGGGATCGGCAAGGGGATTCAGCAGAAGCGCCTGGAAGACCGTGCCACTTACCCCTAATGCTCCTCCCACCAGCACGGCGGCAAGTATTCTCGGTATGCGTATATCCATTACTATTGCAGCCGCGGTGTTGCCAGGCACAGGGGATTGCCCTGAAACAGCAGAAAGGAATATGGACCAGACCTCCCTGAACTGGATATGCACATAACCGAGCTGGGCTGCAAATATGATGGCCAGCAGAAGAGACCCGTAGAGAGAAAATACAAGAATGGCATTTTTCAAGAGGGTTTCTCCTGCAACTTACTGTTTTTCATCAATTATATGCTGGTGAAGCCGGGGCAGTGCGCCAGGGCCACATAGCTGGACACGTTATTTCGTAACTGATCACAGGTTCCAATGGGCTTTACTGTATATATTCCCATTCTGTAAGCGCTCACAGGGTGCCAGATGTAAGGCGGCGGGCGCGCAGTCGTACTCCCTGTACTTCAAGCGCCCGCCAACACAGCATATGCGGTGCCCTGCTAGCGCTTACGTTATTTCAGCTCGATACCCGCGTCATTTGCGGCATCTGCTGCATGTGTTACGTATATGTCAGCAAAGCTGTCCAGTTCACCAAGGCCGTGGATGTCCGGAATCACCTTTATCCCTGCCTTCTCCAACAGGGATTTCCAGGAATCCGCTTCAGGACCGGCCATGTCATTTCTGGCGTGGTCACCGGCTACTATCATAAAGGGCTTGAGATAGACCTTCCCTGCCTTGGTATGCTCAAGTATTTCAAGGGTTCTTTCAAAGCCCGGGAACCCCTCGACTGTGCCGACTATGGTCATAACATCGGGATATGTCTTGTTCATAAGGCGTTCAAATTCAAGGTAGGACCCACCTGACGGGAAGTATTCGTTGCCGTGTCCCATGTAAACAAGGGTTGCCTTTTCCTTTCTGGCCTTTTCCACGTCCGCCTTCACCGCCCTGACAGCAACAGCAATGTCATCGGCATAGGGATGGCGTGGGCCATAGGTGCCCAGGGCGGGGCGGCCGACAGCCAGCTTGTTGAACGGCTGGAACCTTTTCTTTATAGTCTTTATGGAATCAAGCGCCCTGATGTATGAACAGAGATCCATGTATTCCTCTGCAGGCGCAATGTGCGTGGGCTGTACCACTATGTTGTCGAAGCCTTCATCCTGTAGGTCCGCAATGGTCGCCAGTGGTCCCTTTACCTTGAGTATCTCTGCAGGGATGTTCGGATGTTTCCGGATATACGACGGGTCTGCTGCCCGTTTTTGCCATATCTTTCTTATGATATTCGATGTAAAGGCAATCTTTACGGGGGTATGGGGAAATCTTTTCTCCAGCCTGGCCTTGATGTTCAAAAGCCCGTGGAGGGCAGGCTCCACGGTAGTGCCGAACATGGCGAGTACAATGGCTGTCCTGTGTTTCTGCTCATGGTGCATGGCAGAGGCAGTTAAAGGTAAGACGGCCAGTGCCAAGGCAAGGATGAGAGTGGTAGAAAAAGGGGAAATAAGCCGTTTTAACATAACAAAACCTCCTTTTTATTACGGCCTGGAGCTTCCAGGCCAATAAATAGATAATTGGCCCGGAATTCCCGTCTTTCCCGGAGACCACCCAGGGACACTGACCCTGCCACGGGGCCATTCCCTCCTTCTTTCCAGGCAGGTATTCTGACTTCCGGATCATCCTACTTACTGCGCCTTCCCATTTGCCGTGGGGCAAAAAGTGGCTGGTAATGCAGCGTTCGTCCACGGTTACAGCGGCGGGCCCGTCCCGGATTCACACCGGGTTCCCTGTTGCCTCCTCTCAGGGAGGAACCTGAAAAGATGAGAAGAAAGATAAACTCAAAATGAAGTTGCAGTCAATAATAAATAAACCCGGATTATGCAGTCTGCAAGTTTGGGCATTTGAAGTGCATAATCCAGGATAAAGGCCCTATGCTGGGGGATACAGGAGCAGGTTCATTTGGGTCGGCATTGAGGGCTTGGAATAGCGTTTAAGGAATCACAGAAAGGCAGTCGGCCTTGGCATGCTGATCTTGCCTGTTTTGCTGCTCTGACTCATATAAATAAAGATTTTCAAAGTGTCCTATTGGAATGAAGTGAGGAACATAACCAACCGTGGCCATGGGATACCTCCCTGCAAGACGATCTTTTTCTCTCCGGTCTGACACCAATAGATAGCGGGCAAAATTTTGGGGCGCCGCAAGGACCATCTCGAATTCATACTGGTACGGCAGGATGAATCTTTTGGGATCTCTTGCCATGTACACGATCGGGAAGTTCACGGCGTCATCCGTCAAAATTTTTCCCCTGGGATCCATCAGAGCAAAGGCGCTCCTGTAGGGTGCAAGCATCCCTTCCAGTTTTTGTCCGGTGAGGATCTGACAGAATTCCCTCTCTTCGCTGCCCTGGCTGGAGGACATGGGCAGGTAGAAACTGGCCGTAAAAGACAGGAGAATGGTAATGACGAACAACTCTGGAAAGGGTCTGGCCAGCAGGTATTTCCTGCAATAGATGTATATGAAAACAGCAGTGGCCACGAAGATGAGCAGGAAATTCAGATTTGTTTCCGGGAACGAGGTCGTGAACTGGATACACAGCAGAAACAGGGGTGAGAGATAGATGACCAGCACCAGCCACCGGTCTATTTTTCGCCATGACACCAACAACCACAATCCCATGAATACATACGGCAGAATAAGGAATACGTTGTTTACGCACATCAGCAGGGCAAGATTAAGGCCGTTTATTACAGAGTCGGCATTCAACATGTATTCAGGCAAGACACTCTTGATACCGGCAGCATTGCTCCAATGGGAAAGGAAATAAAACGGATCGCCCAGGAAAACCCAGGTCAGGTAGCCCAGGGAGATAGCCAGTACAGCGGAAGGGAAAAGGCTGGTCAGGGATACAGCCATGGCCTTGGCCGGGTAATCCCTGAACATCCTTGCGGCAAGCACGAGGCTGAAAAGGGGCACCAGCAGGATTGCCTGCCACCGCGTGAGCACCAGGAATGCCGTCAACATGCCGAACATGAACAGGTTATAGGTGTTATCATGCCTGCCGTACATGTAATAATGGTGATACATCAGGAGCATAAAGGCCAGCAGGATACAGGTATCAGGCTGCTGGCACAGCAGGAAGAGTGAAACAGGGGAAAGAAGGACGTAACAGAACAGCATGGCGAGCATGGCAAAACCAATGCGGTGCTGCCTGTATTTTCTGTATAGTGACAGGAGTGTCATGATTGCTGCGAATCCCCCTGTAAGGGCAGCAGCCACAAAGGGATTCTCAAGCAGCAGTATGATGCTCAGGGGCAGGGGCGGTGAAAGCCCCATGTTTTCCAGGCGCGGAGGTACTCCATCGTGGACCAGCAAGGCCTTTTCCCCGAGATACAGAAGTGTATTGGATGCAAAGTCATGCCTGTACAAGAAAGAGTCCAGCATGTAGAGGGCAGTGCCTGCAAGGCATGTAATAAAGGCGATGAAGACCATGCGGGACTTTGAAGCCGGCTGGAGGAACCCTGCTTTTTTAGCTGAGTTTTGTGATCCCATGCTCTGTCTTTTCCCAGTAAAACGGCCTGGTGAACAGCTGTGCCAGTGCCTTGTAGGCGGCCACGGAATGCCCGAGCAGCCAGTACACGGGGTTGAGTATTGCCGCTGGAAGGAGTGAGAATTTTTCACGCTTGTAGACGGCGATCATGTTCAGGTATATCCCCATGAAATTTCCGATGAGCAGGTTGAACAGGCCGATATACAGAACCAGGGGAGGGAAAAAGGGATCAAGCGCAGTTGTCCGGGTAAGCAGCCAGCATATGAACACGCCCCATGCCATGGGCGTAATGAGAAATATCAGGGGCGTCCCCCCTATGAAAAGCTGGAACGAGAGCCAGTTTGCCAGGCCTATTTTCCTGAGCATCCTTACCGGGTGCCGGTTGTACACCAGGAATGTCTGCATGTACCCCTTGATCCACCTGGAACGCTGGCGTATCCAGTTTCCGTACCTGCTGTTTGCCTCTTCAAGGGTGGTAGAGTTGATTATGCCGACATTGTATCCATTGGCGCATGCCCTGATGCCGAGATCAGCGTCCTCGGTCACGTTGTATGGGTCCCATGCGCCGAGTTCCTTCAGCGCATCCGCCCGGAAGTGGTTGCTTGTGCCGCCAAGGGGAATGGGCAGGTGTAAGACGTCCAGCCCTGGCAGCAGGTAGTCGAACCAGTAGGAATATTCCAGGGTAAACAACCGGGCAATGATATTTTCATTGCTATTGAAATAGTTAAGAGCAGCCTGAAGGCATACATAGGATTTGCCATACTTCTTGAAGCCTATGACCGCTTTTTTCAGCTGATCCGGTTCAGGGATGTCCTCTGCATCGTAAATGGTTATAAACTTGCCCTTGCTGAAGAATACCCCGTAATTGCATGCCTTAGGCTTGGTTTTTGGTGGAGCATTGGGGATGCGGATAAATCGCCAGTTCCCGGGGGGCGCCACCCTTTTTGCTGCTTCCAGGGTCGCCTCGTCATCTTCTTCCAGGAGCAAAAGAACATCGAGCTTGTCCTGTGGATAGTCAAGATTCCTGATGGAATCCACGAGTATATGAATGACCTCTGGCTCCCTGTAGACCGGCACCAGGATGGTATAGAGCGGCAGCTTCCTATCGTTCAGGGCGCTGACTTCGTCGTCTGTAATGAAATGATACCTTTCATAGCGTGCTCCAACCAGGCTGAGGACCAGCTTGTAGCATACAAAGATGAAAAACATAAACTGGCTGATGGCGAAGGTGGCAACAAGAAAGGAGGTTGGATCAAGATATAGCCATGCCAGGCCTGCATAGAAAAACAGGGCCATGAAACAGACCTGGGTCTTGGTAAACACGCTGTACGCCGATTCCTGGGGATTGCGGAAGAAGAGGCCGTTTACCGCCAGGTCTATTATCTTCTGGCCGTAAAAATCCTGGACCAGTTTCATGAAATCAAGGTCTGTCACCAGGATATACTCGATTTCCCCGGCCCCGAAACGCCTGTGGCAAAACTCCCTGCTGCCTGGATATAAGGGGAAGTCGGTCAGGACCCTGAGCCTGTCGCCAGCAAGAGAAATCGGCAGCACGTGGTGCCTGATGGCTTCATCCATGGACAGCCTGCTTACGAGGTGTTTGTCCATGGAATGTACCAGCTCGCTGGAATACAATACGAAATCCAAGGAAAAATGCTCTGCAAGGGCAGTGAACAGGTCCAGGCGGGAGATATACCCGAGGCTCAACAGCAACCAGCCCAGGCGCCCTCCCTTTTCCTCCTGTATGGCAAGGGCCTCCCGGAGCTGTTCTTCGGATATCTTTCCCTTCTCCAGCAGGATTTCCCCTATGCGTTTCCGCTTCCCGGGATCAGTAGGAATACCAGATGCTGGCATAGGCCCCTCCTCCGCAACCGGTGTCTTCTCCCCAGGCATGCTGGTAACCGGCAGCAACTATGGATAACCGCGGATTTACGCGGTAGCGTGCCCCAAGGGATAGCTTAAGAAGCCTGTAGTTGGGCTGGATCAGGATATTGGGGCCAACCGATTTCTCGCTTCCGTTGTCCAGGCCATAGTGCATCTCCACCCATGCAAGGGCCTGCCAGCTTTGTGTCACATCGTAGCCGGCGACAAGGGCAGGCCGCAACTGGGTAGATGGATAGCCGAAGTAGTCGCGTATCCCCAGGTGCAGGTCAACAAAACCGTATCTTTCCATGAACTTGAACGAATTACCGTATAGGAGGCTGACCTCTCCGCCAAACCGGCCGTAGCCGAGCCTTGGATCATCGTCAATATCATAACCAGTGGGGACGATCAGCAGGGCCTGGACCCCCATTACGCCGTGCCTGCCCTGGTAGAACTTGTGCTGCAGCCCCAGCTCCATGTCGGCAGGCCCCCATGTTGTCCGTTTCGAGCCCGATGCATCATCTGTCAGGACGTCAAGGAACAGGTTGGCCACGACCGTGTCCTTGTCTGTGATGCCGTATTCCATGTAGGGATTTATCTCGAACTTGTTGAACGTGCCTCCCCTGCCGTGCCTGTCTCCTTCATGATCGTAGTACTTGTCAGTGCTGTAGAAATAGGCCTGTATGGACAGGAAAAACTTTCCCTCCTGCTGGCCCCATGCACCAGCCTGCACGGAAACCGGGCAATTTAAGAAGACAATAATGACCAGGCATGAAACCAGGAAACAGCGTAAGCGTTCACATGGCACCACATCTGCTGTGTTTGCAGGCGCTTGAAGCACAGGGAGTACGACTGCGTACCCGCCGCCTTGCATCTGCGGCACTCTATGAACGCTTATAGAATGGGGAAGGTGTGCAACAAAACTCGACATAACCATGTGATCGGTTACAGAAACGGCGGCGCAGCATCTCTACTTCTCCTTGGCCAGGACGTGGTAGATGTAGAAAAAGAATACTAGGGCTGCTGCCCCAATGGCTATGAAAACGATGATCCTGAACCTCAGCCAGTAGTAGTGCAGCCCGTGCCTGTCAGGATATACCACCCGGTATTTCTTGCCCACACTCAGCGCATACCACTGGTCATTGTGAATGATGCCTACATTGGCATTGGGATGGCTCATGAAGAGCTTGTCCACGGATTGCACAGGGAATTCCCCGGTATTTTTCATTCCGCATACGAGCATAGGAATACCAGTATTCCTGTCGTAAAAGGTCTGCAGGACCGTTGCAGGTTCATCGGTATCGAGCTCTATCATCACCTTGCCAGTGAGTGGGTTCTTGATGAGGAACTTCGGTGCAATATCTACCAGAGGAGAAAACTTTTTTGCCTCACCTGGTTCCAGGACCAGGACAGCATAATCGAATTCTTTTTGCGCCAAGCTGTCCAGGCTGACCAGAGAGATGTCCGGGGCCTCCTGCTGCATGAAACCCTGTATCTCCACCAGGCGTGCCCCAGGGTGTAGATATCTGGGCGCATTTGAGCTCAGCACAACGGCCCCTTTCCTGAGAAATACGCCGGGATAAGTGTCCAGGGTCAAGGGCGGGGTTGAATCGTAGGCGGTCACGGTAAAAAAGGAATCCTTGAACACGGATACCTCGAAATCAGGGTAACTCCCTACGCAGTCGCCCCTGTTGATGAAGTATGAAAAGGCCATCTCCAGATAGTTCTTATCGTGCAGGTACCTGGTAGGGATATCGACACAAAAGGAGTGCTGGCCGCCCTCTCCCCTTATTTCATGGGACTCTATGAGGACGCCGTTCAGCCGGACCCTCAGAAAGCACCGTTCCTGCTCTATGACCGGGGTATGTGAATATACCAAAGTGAAGATCAGCTTTGCAGGCCAGCCCCCGAGCTCCTGGGGTGAAAACTCAGTAAAGAAGACAAGGTCACTGCTGCCCCTTGACGTGCGGTTCTTCATTCCCAGGTCCTCAAAGGTTATGTTCGCTGGTGTTTCGCGAAGGCCTTCACCGTCAATTGAACCCTTGAGCCTGGAAAAGACAAGGGCAGGCATCCATTGGCTGGCAACGATATCCGCGCCCCTTGGAGTCAGGAAGATATTGCTGCCCAGCACCATGATGTCCTTAGCAAACTTGCCTATAAAGATATTGCGTTTTTGCAGGGAATAGCCTTGAAATCCTATGCGGGAATGGATGGAGCGCGCGGTGCTCCCCACCAGGCCGGAGATACGAAGCACTGCCTGGGCAGCTTCCCGTTCAGCCGGGATGGCAGTAAAGTTAAAGCCTGCCACAGGGTCCGAGAAAAACTGCCGTGCCGTCTCCGGAGGCCATCTCTGTTCGATTGCCAGCTCGCTGGTATTGGCAACCATGATCCACAGGTCCTTGCTCATCATGTCGAGGCAGAGATTGTCCGTGGCAGAGAACGAACCACTGATTTCCACGTCGAGACTGTCCCCGATATCCACGCCCTGGAGTCCTGAGAGATTCAGCAATACATCGGGCTGTTTTCTCAACTGGACAACCGAAAAGGACACCAAGGGAATACCCTCTGCCTTGATAGTGATGGATGATTCCGGCCTCATGGAGCCGGATATCCGCATCTTTAGTTTCAGGACAGCGGTTTGCATGTCGATACTGCTGTCCCATGGAAAATTGAAGGACAGATAGGCCTGGACACCCTGAAGCAAAAGGGGATTTTCATGGCCGATGTCCCTGAGGGTAATGACAGCCTTCCGGGCAACCCATTCACCACGCTGTGGTATTGATTCCTTGGTGATTTTCGAAGGTATTCCCCTTTCATCGAGTGCAGAAACCAGTAGCCCGGCGGTCTTCCTGTCAGGAAAGATGCCGTTGTAAAGGCCGTAAATACCTTCTTTCTTCCTGAACCAGAGACCGTTGATGCCTCCCAGGGCAGAAATGGCTCCAGAGAGTTCTGTCCTTGATTTGTAATTGCCAAGCTGTACCGTGTAAAATTCTGTTTTAGTGGCACTGGATGCTGCGGGGAGAAGGAGAACAACCAGGAAGACAATTTTGCAAATTTTCACTTCCATACCCTAATATACCTTTTTTACATATTCTACATAAATAATCCCCAAACGACAGACAAATAAATAACCGTTTACATTATGGCAATCAGCTCCTGCCTGGTCAGCCCGTAAAAGGGATCGGAATGTTCTATGCCGTTAAGCATCCATATAAATGCCCCCCGGGCATTATGATGCCTGGCCAGGCCTGTCCAGTGCGAGTAGATATGCTTTCGTTCCTGTACTGCTGCCTGGCGTTCAGGGCCGGTGGATGCCTTCTCCTGGCCGGGCCAGCACCATCCCATTTCACCAATGTACCAGGGAATGCCATTCAAGGTGCATGCCCTGGTTGCAATCCATTCATCTGCCAGTGTTTCAAAGTATCTCTTGCTGCCTGACTGGCTGCTTTCCGCTGCCAGGTAGCCCCATCCACGTCTGTCTTCAAATTCTCTGCCGCAGATTGTCCTGCCCGTTGTTTCTACTGCCGGATGGGGGTACATGTGGACAGAGGCGATGTCTATGCCCTGTTTTCCCCTGGTATTTTTCAATAGATCTATACCCTCGTAATACTGGCCGCCAGCCTTGAGATTCTTGGCCTGTGTACATTTCACAGGCCCCTCGAGCCATCCCTCCTCGCCACTGGAAAATGCGGGCATTTTGCCGGATGATTTGAAGAACCGCCGGAGCCAGTCAGCCTGCCTGTTCAGCCAGTCAGCCACGATATCAGAGGTCATACTGTTGCCGGCCACGGGCCTGTTGGCCAGGCTGCATGGATTCTTGCCCCTTACCTCGTTCATCAGCTCGATTATCCTGACAGAACTGAAGCTGGAAAGCATGGAGGCCACCCTGCCGGTATGCCTGCGGAACACGTCTTGGACAGAAGGAGAGGTAAAAAATTCCAGGCAGTATCTCTGGTAGAGTTCATTGTAACTGTTACTGCACAGGGATTCCATGTATTCCTGGAGGCTGAGCTTCCCTGCCCACACGAGGTACATGAGAATGCCGCCGTAGGATGGCCAGTAGTTGGAAAGCACTGGCACGAGCTGAAGGCCGAAGCTGTCCAGTACCATGGTCACGTGGCCAAGGACATCAAATGCCTCCATGTCCAGGTGATCCCTGTCCTGCCACAGGTGAGCGTCTGTACTGCCCGGCAGAAAGATACTGCTGGAAGAAGGATAGTCATTGAAGGCCCAGTACCTGACGGCATTGATACTGGTCCTGTCAATAATTTCAGGCAGTCTGAGCCGGTCCTCCAGGTATTCCCGAACTGCCGCCAGCCTGTTTCGGCCAGGGCTCCTGCGCACGTGCCTGTATGCCTCCACCAGCAGGTAATAGGCGTTGATCCCGTACATGAAGGGCTGCTCTTCTGCTCGTGGCCTGGCAAACGACAGGCAGGGCACGGAAACCATGGAAAGCCCCTGTAACGCCAGGCCCCTTAGGAATACGCGACGCGAAATTTTTGGTCCTTCCGGCATATGAGTACCTGTTGCAATTCTCGACTTGAAAGTGGATATGAACAGAGACAAATCATTCGAATGCTATCAAATAAAAGGAGGTCTCTACCTTGTTCACATCAATATTGTACCATGCTTTTGGTCTCAGGGCTATTCACTGCAATGTCACTTGTTGCGAGGATAACTATTGATTTTTAAGTGGGACATCGAGGTATTTTTCAAGGTGACCAAGCAACATCTCAACCTGGGAAACGGTATCAGGCAAGAAACTTTGACAGTATTATATCACATACAACCATAGTGATGATGAGACATGTTTTCCTACTCTTCTCAAGAGACGCCATGACGATCCAAGAACTCTTGGTCTTCTCTTCCACAGATGCTGTGATGAGCTGGAAGATTTGACCTTTATAAGAGGCGTTTAGACGTGTTCATACTATATTGATAGATACTTTGAAACAGGCAGGCTGGTGGAGTAAAGAGTTATGTAGCTTGGTAACAGAGGTCGTAGTTAAATCCATCATCCATTTACTACACCTGACCACCCCACTCTGGCAAACAATTCAGGACGTTAAATGAGGACAGTGGTTTCCGGTTAGGTTCTTGCATATAGTTAGTTTTCTATAGCATGAAGATTCGTTAGGTTTTTATAATAAAAAGTTGAGAAATCGATGTATTTTTTACTTGACAGCATATCGACAATGTGGTT
>JALWYO010000056.1 GCA_026992735.1 Deltaproteobacteria bacterium | reverse complement strand
GGTGTGCACCTATCAATATATCAGAAAGCGAAAGGCTTTTCATTATTTATTTAATTATTTTAGCATGTTACTCTACTGGCTGAACGTGAAAAACAAGTCAGAAAGTTGAGTTTCATTTTACAACAAATTAATTGATAAAGGCAATAAGCCCGACGGCATAACATGGACTGCACGGCATAAAACTGTTCCGAAAACACTGATTATCCGGGTCCATTCATGCTGTTTATTAACCATGCAGCATGCTATATTCCATCAAAATTGGCCCTGTGGGTATTGCCCTTGTAGAATTTTCTCTCACTCAGATTCATAAACCATGATGCAATGGCGGCCTTGGTTACAGGTGGCGGAAGCCGCTTTAACATGGAAGGCCAGGAATAAAACCGCCTGTAAAGCCTGAGCACGTTCTGTTCCAGTTCGTGAGGACTGTAATTTTTCGGATATATCTCAGCTATTATTCCTGGCCACCTGCCCATGTTATAGGGGTCGATGAGTCTGCCTTCTGCAAGATAGCGCTCATATATCTTTGTACCTTTATGTGGCGAAAATACATTGAAAAATGCCACATGCACCTTGTTTTCCATAAGGAAATTCAGGGTGGCATCAAAATCCTCAAGGTGGTCAGTATCCCATCCAAATATGAGGTTGAATGAAAAGCTTATACCAAGCTTTCTCAGTATCCGGGACACCTCGGCAAGCCTGTCTGCAGGAGTAGTCTTCTTGTTCATATCAGCCAGGGTATGCTTATTGATGCTTTCCACTCCCATGTTCACGTGGAGCAAACCGCTTCTTTTGGCAAGTTCCATGAACTCCCTGTCCAGGCACCTATGAGTATTCCAAAGGGTTGACCATCTTATCTTCAAGGGAATCAGACGCTCCATGAGCTCCATGGTCCTGGAACGGTTGCCGGCAAATGTGCTGTCTGCAAAAAAAATCTGTTTGCATCTGGTCTGTTTTATTTCCTCTATGACTTCTTCCACAGGCCTCATACGGTACCGCTCACCGAGATGAAACCTCTCAGCACAGAACTCGCACCTGTACGGACATCCCCTGGTGGTCTGGACTGAGTAAGTAGGGAAATGTGCAAAAATTGCCGGGTTCAGCAGGTCATATCTGGGAAAAGGCAGGCCCTTTAAATCATGCAGGGACTCGGCCCTGTAGCGCCTCTTTAGCCTGCCTGACTCCAGATCCCTGATCAACCGAGGGATCACGTCCTCTCCTTCCCCCTGCGCCACAGAATCTGCATGTTTCTGGACCTCATCTGCGTAAAAGGTGCAATGTGGGCCACCGATAATTACAGGCACCCCTCTTTCTCTATACCTGTGTGCTATTTCATATGCCCTGAATGATGTTAATATGGTAGAGGTTATCAGCACGCAATCAAATGATTCGCTGAAATCGATATTCTCGATCTGCTCATCGGTAAGACGTATTTCATGCCCTTCAGGCACCAGGGCAGCAAGATATGGAAGAGTCAGAGGCACCAGGGCACGGGCCCTTGATTTATACAGTTTCCTGCTGAACTGCTTTTGAAAATGTGTAGGTTGAATGATATGAATTCGCATTTATCTTTCAGTGAGTTCTCTACATAGATACAGGAGTAATAAAGATAAGACAGCCGCCTTTCCAAACAAGATGGCTGCCAGCAGTAATCTTTTGATATGATGCCATTAATCTAATCTCATGAAACACGGAAAAAAAGCCCTGTGTAAAAAAACTGGGACTTATCTGTGGATATTCACAGGAGCAGTTGCGCTTTTCCTGCTCATGGATGCCACGCATTTCGATATGACATTTCTGTCAAGAAGGGTCCTCTGGCCACTGGCCAGGCTGACGGCCATAATGGCGGGTGCGCTCTACCTGTCGGCCCTTATTGAGGCCAAGGGCTGGGCAAAATTCGTATCCGCGCTTTCCCGCCCTCTGATGAAAATGGGAAACCTGTCAGACTGGAGCGGCACGGCCTTTACCACTGCCTTCCTGTCAGGCATTGCAGCCAGCACAATGCTCTGGAATGCCTACCAGGATAGAAGAATCTCAAAAAGAGAGATGTTCATTTCTGCCCTGCTTAACGTGGGACTGCCATCATATTTTCTTCATCTGCCCATAACAATGGCGATAATAGTTCCCCTGGTCGGCGAAGCCGGTATGATATACCTCTGCATAACCTTTACAGCAGCAGTCATCCGGACCGCAGTGATAATCATGGCGGGACGCATACTTCTTGCACAAAAAGGACATGCAGGTACATCTGCGAGGCAGGATGCTGTTCGGCCAGAGGAAAAGACTAAATCAACAATGGAAATCTTCAGAAAATACCTGTCAGAGAGACTCTCAAAGATAATGCTGTATACTGTTCCCATATATATCCTGGTAGTCCTGCTCAGAATATGGGGCTTTTTTGACATACTACGATCCACAGGAGCCCATCTCATCAATACAAATGCCCTGCCTGTGGAAGGGATGTCCGTGGTAATATTCAGTATCATGGCAGAATTTACTGCTGGCGCAGCCTCTGCCGGGGCAATGCTCCAGGAGGGCATGCTAAATGTAAAACAGACAGTAGCCGCCCTGGTGCTCGGCAACATCATTGCCACCCCGATCAGGGCGCTCCGGCACCAGTTGCCCAGATACCTGGGCATTTACAGGCCGTCAACAGGCATCGCCCTGATAATCATTGGCCAGCTCCTGAGAATAACCAGCGTTGCCCTGGCTGGCGGCATATACTGGGTATTCTTTTAGAAAACAGCGGGCCGGTTCCCTGTACCACCAATAATATTGATAATGCCCTCTATCTGTTCACATGACACATCACAAGGAGAACGAATATAATGAAACTCGCCTTTATTACGACTTTCATGATCTTTACTTCTATTATGGCTGCTGACAAATGCCTTGCAGAACCTGTCCCAGGCAGCACTCCGGACATGGATATCCAGGTCACTATAGACCTCCCGGGCCGGAATCTCTCAGGCACGGCTGTGCTCAAACCGCAATCTCTTGAAAATCATCATGTAATAGTTTCTGGAATACAGGTTACATCGCTTCAATGCCAGGGCCGTCCGCTCCGGTTTGACGTCAAAGACGGCATGCTTTCTGTCCATAATCTTCGTGCTGACGAATCTGCTCCTGTTATTATAACATTTGAAAAAAAGCTGGTTAACAGGTACATGCCTGGCAGGGGAGAGTTCCTGGGCGGAAACCTTGCTGGTGACAATTTCATGCTGCTCATGTCCAAATGGTGCCCTGTATTCCAGATGCCAGCAATATACCGGCTCCATGTCCATATCAGTGATGATCTCACTGCCATTTCAGAAGCAGACAGGATAACCACCATTAAAAAGGACGGCTCCCGGACCTTGGAATTCCTGTTTCAGCATCCCAGGGAATCCCTGAGCCTTGTGGTAGGAAGGTTTCATGTCCGTCAGAAAAGACAGGGGGATGTGCTGATATCCACCTATTTTCTAAGAAATGACAATCAGCTTGCAGATCTCTTCATAGACAAAGCGGCCTATTACATAGACCTCTTCAGCAAGCGGATCTCTCCCTATCCCTTCAAGAGATTTTCTATTGTGGAAAACCCGGCCCCGTCCGGCCTGGGGTTCCCCACCTTCACCCTTATAGGAAGCCAGATACTGCATATGCCGTTTGTGCTTGATATATCCCTTGGCCACGAGATACTCCATTCCTGGTTTGGCAATTCTGTCTATGTGGATTATTCACAGGGCAACTGGTGCGAAGGGCTGACAAGCTACCTTGCAGATTACTATTTCAAGGAAATGCAGGGCAAGGGCAGCGAATACAGACATCAGATCCTCTGTGACTACAAGAGCTACGTACATGGAGAAAATGCCATTGCCCTAAATGATTTCAGAAACAGAACAGACAGGGCGTCAAAGGCAGTGGGTTACGGCAAGGGCGCCATGGTATTCCACATGTTAAGGCGTATCATTGGAGATGATAATTTTTTCGCAGCCATTTCGGATTTTTCCAGGGAATACAGGTTCAAAGCTGCTTCCTGGGCAGATATCCAGCAGGTCTTTTCCAGGCGCACCCACGAAGACCTGGCTGTTTTCTTCTCCCAGTGGACAAGCAGAAAAGATATCCCCGTTCTGAAAGTCAATGAGGCCTCCTGCACCCAGCAGAAAGATGGGAGCTTTATAATGCATCTGACAATCCTCCAGGAAAACAGCAAGCCCTACGATATCCATGTGCCACTCAAAATATTCTTCCGCAACTCCGATACAGTGAAGACTCTGTACCTAAAGTCCAAACAGGATAAATTCGCCATACGGATGGAACAAAGACCAGTAATGGCAATAATGGATGGCAGTTATGACGTTATGAGAGACCTTTCCCAGGAGGAATTTCCACCTTCGCTTTCCAGGCTTTTTGGTGCCGGCCAAAAATTCATCATACTGGCAGAACAGGAGGCAAACCTGGTTTACCTGCCCATCATCAATTTTCTGAAGACCAGGGGCTTTAAACTGCTCAAAAAAGACCAGCTCCGCCATTCCCTGTTCAAAACCGGCTCATTCCTAGTCATGGGCAAGCCAAAGGGCAGGCTTGCCAAGCTGGTCCCGGAAATCCAGGCCTCCAAAGATGGCGTGGTCATTGCCGTCAGGAACAACCCCCTGAATCCGGGCCAGGTCACATGCGCCCTCTTGGCTTCATCAGCAGATGCATGCAGGCGTATTATGTTCAAGCTGCCCCATTACGGCAAGTATGCATGGCTCAAATTCGAAAAGGGGAAAATAACTGAAAAACGGAAAGGCGATTATGAAGCTGGCATCAGGTTTTCTGTCCAGGAAACCATGTACGGCATAGAATCATCTGCAATCAAGGGTGAGCCTGCCATTATCCAGGGGCTGTCAACTGCCCGGGTCGTTTACCTCGGAGAACAACACGATCAACAGGGCATACACGAGGCACAGCTCAAGATCGTGAAAGAGCTGACGGCACGCAAACCCGTGGCAGTTGCCATGGAAATGTTTCAGAGACCATTTCAACATGTAATCAATGAATACCTTCAGGGGAAACTGGACGAAAAGACCTTTCTAAAAAAGACAGAATACTTCAAAAGATGGGGATTCAACTACCACTTCTACAGGCCGATAGTAGAATTCTGCAGGGAAAATAATATACCTATCATTGCGATGAACCTGCCAACCGAGGTATCCAGGAAAATCGCACATTCCGGGCTGGACAGCTTGAATCATGATGAAAAAAAGGCCCTGCCAGGCCATCTTGACCAGGGCAATCAGCTCTACAGAACCATGTTGTATAAAATATATCAGGGGCATGAAAGCGATGCATTGCAGAGCTTTCAGAATTTCTTCCAGGCCCAGGTTGCATGGGACGAGACCATGGCCATGAGCATAGCAGAATACATTAAAGAAAACCCGTCGAGGCAGATCGTGGTAATCGTGGGAGGCGGACACGTGGCCTATGGCTATGGCATTCCGTCAAGGGTAGAAAGACGGTTTGGGACAGTATCACAAAAAATCGTGCTGTTCCCAGGAGATAGCCAGATAGATCCAATGGAAGCAGACTATTTCCTGTTTGTACCCAAGAAAAAGGCCCCATTCCTCGCAAAACTGGGAGTCATGCTTTCTGGTCAAAATACTCTTACAGTAGAGCAAGTGGTGCCAGGCAGCCCTGCTGCCATAGGAGGCATAAAGAAGGGAGATGTAATAAAGGCCTTGGATGGAAATCCTGTCCAGGATATCTATGATCTCAAGCTGGAATTGTTTTTCAAGGCAAAAGGTGACAAGGCCCGTGTCACAGTACTGCGCATGCATAAGGACGGAAAACAATCCATTGAAGATATCACCACAGGCCCCATGTTGCCCTTTGAATGGACAAAACCGGGATTCCGCTTTCACGGAAAGAGATAAGGAGCATAATTTCCAATGAAATCCGTAACTGTTGCCATTACAGCCAACATCGTTGTTGCATCCATGAAATTCGCAGTTGCATTCATGGGCGGCAGTGCCTCAATGCTGGCAGAAGCCATTCATTCTCTTGCAGATACAACAAACCAGGCACTGCTTCTGATCGGTTTGATACGCAGTAAAATAGGCCCTACAAGAGAATTCCCCTTTGGAAGAGGCCAGGAACGGTTTGCCTGGGGGCTGATCTCTGCATGCGGTATATTCTTTGTAGGAGCAGGTGTGACCATCTACCATGGTATAAACAGCCTGCTTCATCCACATACTCTGGAAATAAACAAGTGGACCTTTGCTGTCCTTGGGGTTTCATTTCTGGCTGAAGGCTATTCCTTTCTTGTGGCATACCGGCAAAAGAAAGAGGGCGACACCGCCAACCTCGCGGTTCTTCTCGAGGATGGTGCTGCCCTTTTCAGCCTGGTACTTGCCGCAATCGCCATTGTATTGTCCCAGCTGACAGGACAGCACTATTGGGACTCCATAGGCTCGATAATAGTTGGCATAATATTGGCGGTCATCGCAGTATTCCTCATCAGGGAAAACCTGGAGTACCTCATTGAAAAGGCATCACCCGAGGAATTGCAGGAGGAGGTCCGCAAGGTTATCGAGAGTTTTCCACTTGTGGAGGATATTAAGGATATCAGGATGACCATCATCACGCCTGAAGCCCACACTATCCGCGCAGAAGTGGAACTAAACGGCTACCTGCTGGTCAAGGAAATGGAAGACAGCCTCAGAGAGGATTTTGAGGAAATACATACATTTGGAGATTTTCTGCAGTTCTGTGCAGCATTTGCCAACAGGGTAACGAGAACCGTGGGGGCCAAGATCGACAAAATGGAAGAAACACTAAAGAAAAAAATAACTTACCTGAAACATGTTGACATCAAGCCTTCTTAATGAAATAAAGGATGTTGCATCTTTGCAATGCAACATTATAGATTCAGGGCTGCCTTGCAGGGAGTAAACAAACACAAGGAGGGTTAGCGAATGGCCAGGATAGTTGTGCTGGATGATGTAATGGATGCTGGAATACTTATAAAAAAGATCCTTGAAAAGAAAGGGCATGAAGTATTCCCGTTTACAGAGGAAGAAGAGGCCATAAACTTCATCGAAAAAAACCAGGTTGACCTGGTCATACTGGATATCAAACTCAAGAAAATGACAGGAGTGGAAGTCCTGGAGGATATAAAGAAAAAATCGCCTGATATCAAGGCGATAATGCTTACAGGCTACCCCACCATAGACACAGCCCGTCAGGCTATGTCCCTGGGAGCCGAGGAATACTGCGTCAAGCCCATAGAGAAACAGGAGCTGGAAGAAAAAGTGGCATCTGTGCTGGGCTCATGAGATATAACTGCTATGTGCATATCCGGGAATGCGGTATATCTCAAGACCTGCATGTGGCCGCATCCAATGAAACACTGCCATCCTGTACGGTTATCACTGTATGCACATTGCCTCTTGGATGAAAATCACCTACAACCTTCAGAGATTTCGGCTTTACAGCCCCATGAATATCAGCAAATATGAGGTTTGTAGCCTCCTCATGGGAGATATTCCTGTCTCTGTAGCTGTTCAGGTAGAGCTTGAGAGACTTTAGCTCCAGTATGTATTCCCCTGGTATATACTGGATAATGATGGTGGCAAAGTCAGGATAACCGGACCTGGGGCACAGGCATGTAAACTCTGGGAATTTTATATCTATAATATAGTCCCTTTCAGGGCTCGGATTGGGCCAGGGCTCAAGCCTGGCGCTTTCTATCGCCTCCTGTCCGTACTTCATCATTCACTCCTTCTCCTAAATAAAATTGCAGGCAAGCAGGCTTTCCCTCTCCTCAATGTCGAGGCGGCGCCTTTAGCAGATCCAAAAGGGCCTCAGGCAGACGGGGAAACTTGAATACAAATCCATGCTCCAGCAACCGACGTGGATAGACACACTTGCTCCCGGTAAGCACCACAGATGCCTTGCCATACAAGATCTTCAATACCAACACAGGGACCGGCAACATGAAAGGGCACCTGAAAATCCGGCTGAGTTCCCTGGATAACTCGTAATTGGTGACAGGATTGGGGGCAACAGCATTTATTGTCCCCGAAATCCGCCTCTCAATCACAAATTCATAGATCCGCACCAGATCACTTATGTGGAGCCAGCTTGTCACCATGCTGCCGTCTCCAATGGGCCCGCCCAGGCATAACCGAAACGGTTTTATCATCTTGGCCAATGCCCCGCCATCCCTGCCAAGTATCACGCCCAGGCGCATAACAGTAACAGGCCTCGAACAGACAAGGGCCTCCCGCTCCCATTCCAGGCATAGGGATGCAAGAAAATCCCGGCCAACTGTCTCGCAGCTCTCGTCGCACTCCATGTCATCTGGATAGATACCTATGGCCGATGCTGATATAAATTGACGGACTCCGCTCTTTTCAATGGCAGCCACCAGCTTCCTGGTCGTCTCTATGCGGCTGGTACGCAGCACCTGCATGTAGGAAGGTGTCCAGCGCCTGATGATAGGGGCACCGGCAAGGTTTATAACCACATCTACACCACTGAGCTTCTCTACTATGCTGGAGATGCTATCATCCCTCTGGATCACTACATGATCCTTGAATTTTTCTCTCAGGTGAGTGCCGATGAAGCCGCTGGCACCTGTAATGGCTATTTTCATGAGCCCTGTCAGTTTAAAAACTCCAGCTATGTCCTGTAATCTGCATTGATATGCACGTATTCATCTGTAAGATCACAGGTAAGCATCTCAAAAAACCCCGGCCCTGCTCCAAGATCAATGGTTACGGAAAAATCCTCCTTCCGCATGTTCCTGGCGGCCTCAGCCTCTGCACCCTGGCCCAGAGGCATTCCACGAGCAACTATCTGGCAGCTGTCTATGAAAATACTGGCACTGTCTGGGTCAAAAGACGCGCCTGAATGCCCGGCAGCAGCCAGTATCCTGCCCCAGTTAGGATCCTGACCGAAAAAGGCTGTCTTCACCAGGCTGGAATTGGCAATAGCCCTGGCTGCAAGCTCGGCATCATGGGTATTCCTTGCCCCTGTCACCCTGACCTGTACGCACTTGGTGGCCCCTTCACCATCCCTGACTATCAGCCTTGCAAGATCCTGCAGGATGCTGCTCATGGCCTCTCTCAGCGGCCCTGCAAGTGGACCGCTGCCATCTTCCGGGGTATTGCCGCTGGCGGCGCTGGCCATGGCTATCACAGAATCATTGGTGCTCATGTCACCATCCACGGTAATGCGGTTGAAAGAAACATCCACTGCCTCCTGGAGGATTTCCTGCCAGAAGGCAGGCTCCACTGCCGCGCTACAGAAGACAAAACAAAGCATTGTAGCCTGAGGAGGGCCCATGGACGGCGCTATCATGCCTGCGCCCTTTGCCACTGCCCCCATACTGACAGTACAGCCGGGAGACACCACATTGCAGAAGGCAGTCTTAGGCATTGTATCCGTGGTCAGGATGGCCCTGGATACATCATCCAGACCGTCTTCACACAAGGCAGAGGCGGCCTTTTCCATTCCGGCAAAATACCTTTCCATGGGAAGAAAAGAGCCAATTACCCCTGTGGAAGAAACAAGCACCTGGTCCATACCGCAGCCTGCCAGCCTTGCTGCCTCTTTTCTTATGGATGCACAATCTTCCAGGCCCCTGCTTCCCGTACAGGCATTGGCGTTACCACTGTTAACAATCAATGCCCTGAAATCCCGGCGTTTTTCCAAAAGCTCCATGGAATCAAGCACAGGCGCTGCCTTTACCAGGTTCCTGGTAAAGACCGCGGCAGTCACTGCCGGCCTGTCAGATACGACCATGCCGAGATCCAGTCTGCCACTGTATTTTATGCCGGCCTCTGCGGCTCCTGCAGTAAAACCCTCTACCCTCATCCCTATTTCCTTCCGCAGCACTTCTTGTACTTTTTACCGCTGCCGCACGGGCATGGCTCATTCCTGCCCACCTTCCTGGACTTTCTCCTGACAGGCTTGGGTTTTGACTCTCCGTCACCCCCGTGACTCATCTTGAGCTCCCTCTCCTGTTTCCTCCTGCGCTTTTCCTCGAGCTCCTCCACCTCTGACGGACGCATTGGACGTATCCTGAGCATGATGCTCACGGTCTCCTCCCTGAACCTGTCAACCATGTCGAGGAACATATCATATCCCTCTTTCTTATACTCGTTGAGAGGATCCTTCTGACCGTAACCCCTGAGCCCAATACCCTCCCGGAGATGATCCATGCTGAGAAGATGGTCCTTCCAGAGGTTGTCAAGGTTCTGAAGCATGATAAACCTCTCAGCCATAACCATTTCGTCAGGGCCAAAACGTTCAACCTGCTTCTCATAGGTCTCCTTGAGCTTCGCCTCTATGAGTTCCTTCAATTCCTCTGGAGTGTAAGGCAACTCTTCAAGGGACTCGTGATCCCAGTCTGTAGCAAATCTGCCCCTGAGTATCTCGCGCAATTTTTGCCAGTTCCATTCCTCTGGTGGCGCCTTTTCATCCGAATGGATACTGGCAAGACGTTCTGCAACCTGTTCTATATAGCCATAGATCTCTTCCCGGAGATTTTCGCCTGACATGATCTGCTTTCTGAGGCTGTAAATGACCTCCCTCTGCTTGTTCATGACATCATCGTATTCCAGGAGGTGCTTTCTTATCTCAAAGTTGTGGGCCTCCACCTTTCTCTGGGCATTTTCTATGGCCTTGGAAAGCATGGGATGTTCTATGGGCTCTCCTTCCTGCATACCCATCTTATCCATGAGGCCGGATATCTTGTCAGAGCCGAAGATTCGCAACAGATCATCTTCAAGAGACAGGTAAAACCTGGATGAGCCTGGATCTCCTTGGCGGCCTGAACGTCCGCGCAGCTGGTTATCTATCCGCCTTGACTCGTGTCTCTCGGTTCCGAGTATGTGCAGACCGCCAAGGTCTGCAACCTCTTCTCCAAGCACAATATCCGTACCACGGCCAGCCATGTTAGTAGCTATGGTCACCCTTCCCTTCTCGCCGGCATGCGCCACAATCTCGGCCTCACGCTCGTGATGCTTGGCGTTCAGGACCTCATGAGGGACCTTGAGTTTCTTGAGAAGGGCTGAGAGTTTCTCGGAATTTTCAACACTGGTGGTGCCAACCAGCACCGGCCTGCCCTGCTTGTGCAGCTCCTTTATCTCCCTCGCTGCCGCCTGAAACTTTTCCTCCACCGTCCTAAAAACCATGTCCGGATGATCGATCCTGACCATGGGCTTGTGAGTCGGTATCACAACCACGTCCAGATTATATATCTTCTTAAATTCGGCAGCTTCAGTATCGGCAGTACCGGTCATACCAGCCAGTTTCTCATACATGCGGAAATAATTCTGAAACGTGATGGAGGCAAGGGTCTGGTTCTCACTCTCTATCTTCACCCCTTCCTTTGCCTCGAGCGCCTGATGAAGCCCGTCGCTGTAGCGGCGGCCTGGCATTATCCTGCCGGTGAATTCATCAACAATGATGACCTGGCCGTCCTTGACTATATAGTCCACATCCCTCTTGAACAGGACATGGGCCTTCAGGGCCTGCTGCACGTGATGAAGGAGCTCGGTATTGGCAGGATCATATAAATTTTCCACCCCCAAGAGCTTTTCCACCTTGACGACACCGTCTTCGGTAAGCATGACGCTCCTGGCCTTCTCGTCCACGGTATAGTGGTCTTTATTAAGAAAGGGGATAATCTGGTTAACTGTATAATACAGTTCAGTGGATTCATCAGATGGGCCGGATATGATGAGCGGGGTCCTGGCCTCGTCTATCAGTATGCTGTCCACTTCGTCCACTATGGCATAATGAAAATCCCTCTGGACCATGTCCTCCAGGGCGTATTTCATGTTGTCACGCAGAAAATCAAAGCCAAACTCGTTGTTGGTACCGTATGTGACATCAGCAGCATAGGCCTTCTTGCGCTCATCTTCATCCATATCGTGTACAATTACACCGACATCCTGTCCCAGAAACCTGTACACCTTGCCCATCCATTCCGAATCCCTAGTGGCCAGGTAGTCATTCACTGTCACCACGTGAACTCCCCGGCCCGTCAAGGCATTCAGATATACCGGGAGCGTTGCAACAAGAGTCTTGCCTTCACCGGTCTTCATCTCTGCTATCTTTCCCTGATGAAGGACAATGCCGCCAATCAGCTGCACATCAAAATGGCGCATACCCAGGACCCGCCACGATGCCTCTCTGACCACGGCAAACGCCTCGGGAAGCAAATCGTCCAGACTGCGCCCGTTTGCAATCTGTTCCTTGAAATAGGGTGTCTTTGCCTTTAATTCGTCATCGGATAACTTTTTTATGTCCGGCTCAAGCCTGTTGATCTGCTCAACCAGGGGTTGAATCTTCTTTATCTCCCTATCATGCTTGGTGCCGAACACCTTTGTCAATATAGTGCTTATCATAATCGTAAAAAAACCTCACAAATCAGGCACAACCACGCATCTTTCCAGAAAATTCCGGTCAAAAGCACTGCAGCCTGTCTTTACATCTCTATTAAAAGTGCTGTCTCATCACAGTTGGGGAACTTTGGACAATGAACGCAGTCCGCCCATATCTTGTGGGGCAGCATTGCCTTGTCTACCTCGGCAAAACCGAGCTTCCTGAAAAAGTCCGGCTGGTAGGTCAAGGTAAAAACCCTGTATATACCAAGAGTAATGGCATCGGACAGGCAGTATTCCACGAGTTTTCTGCCTATTCCCTGAAACTGGAAATCCTCCAGGACGGCCAGGGAACGGATCTCAGCAAGATCTTCCCAGGACACATTCAATGCCACTGCCGCTATTATCCTGCCATCCTGATCTTCAATTACATTGTAATCCCTGAGATGATCATATAGATCACTCAGAGAACGCGGCAAAAGCAGTCCCTGCTGGGCAAAGTGTGAAAGAAGGCCATGAATAGCCTTTACATCATCTATTTTTGCCTTTCTTATGGTCATACCTAAATCCTGCAATTGCCGAGTTTGCCGAAGATGCAAGGCGGAAGGGACGCAGACGTATTTTGATACTTCAAGTCCCTGACACTTATATAAACAGATATAAACAGAACCCAGATATGCATGACCAGCAGGGCAATGTTCCAGGCCCTCTCTGCCGCAAGCAGAATCGTTGGAAGCATACTGCACTGCTTCCATAACTGCAGCAGATATCAATCTGCCTGGCTGGTACCTGCCAGATGCAGAACAAAAACAAAAAAGCACTGCTGTTAACAGATACCCAGACGACGCGGCATTCTATGGCAACATGCGTAAACGGAGCTACCTGCTCCCCTTCACCACGTAAGACCTTATGCCTTCCTTGGATGCCAGCCTGGAAGCCGCCTTTTGAGCCTGGGCCAGGCTGGCATACTTGCCCAGGTAAACCCTGTACCATGTTCCCCTGTTAACCAGATTTACCTTCTTTACCCTGGCAGAATAACCCTTTTTATTCCATCTGGCAGCCTCGTGTATGGCCTGCTCGCTATTCTTGAAAGAGGCTATCTGAAGGGAAAAATAATCTTTTGGCAGCTTTTGAGACGCCTGATGTTTAGCTACAGTCTTCTTGTGGGGCGAAGATGTGATTTTATGACTGGCTGCCTGTTCTTTTTTAGGCACATGCTTCTTTACTTCCTTTACAGTTTCAGCCGTGGCAGACGGCGCTACCGGCGCTGCAACAGGCGCCAATGCCTTATGAGCTCCTGATTTCCCTGTAGTTTCAGATGTATTTACCTGTCCATCAGGAGTCAACACCTCTGTAGCCACGGTTCCTTCTTCTCCACCCATGTTTTCATGCTTGAGCTTTTCCTTCAAGTCTTCAATAGCCTTTGCATTCTCATCGAACAGGCCCGGCTCCTCTTCAGGAATGACTTCCCCACCGGCAGAGGGCTCCTTTACCTGATGCCCGGCAGACGGCTTTGCATTTGCCACCACTGCGGTTCCATTCTCCTTGGTTGCCTCGCAACCTGTAAAGACCTTCTGACCCATCCAGAAGCCCAGAACAAAGGTCCACAAGAGCACCACGACTGCGGCAACAACTATGGCCATGACACCAAGCCAGCCTATTTCAAACCTGATAGGTTTGGTTTTTTCCTTTTTAGACGTCATATTTCATTCCCTTTCAAGCCTGTACATGATTCACATCTTTTCAGGGGCATTGACACCCAGCAGATTGAGGCCGTTTTTCAAGACCGTTTTGATTACATCCGCAAGCAGGAGTCTTGCCTGTGTCAGGCTGTTATCATCTCCAATAAACCTATGAGTAGTATAATACTTGTGCAGCAGGCCTGCCAGTTCTGTAAGATAGTAACTTATCCTGTGAGGTTCCAGTGCGCTGGCGCTCTTTGCCACCAATTCGGGAAAGGAAGCAAGCAGCTTCATCAATTTTATTTCCTCTGGAGAATCCAGCAGAGAGAGATTGATTTCCTCAGGTTCCTTCATCTCCACGCCTGCCTCCTTGGCGGTGCGGAATACGCTGGCAAGCCTGGCATGAGCATATTGCACATAGTACACAGGGTTTTCCTGGCTCTGGCTCCTGGCGAGGTCAAGGTCGAAATCCAGATGGCTGTCACAACGGCGTGTCAAAAATATAAACCTGGCCGCATCCGTACCCACATCGTCCATGACCTCCCTGAGGGTAACAAATTCTCCCCCCCTCGTGGTCATGGCTTTGACCTGCCCTGCTTCAATCAGATTGACAAGCTGCAGGAGCAATACATTGAGTGCATCAGGATCAAAACCCATGGCAGCCACAGCAGCCTTCACTCTTGGAACATACCCATGATGATCTGCTCCCCAGATATCCACCAGTTCCTGAAAGCCTCTTTCAAACTTGTTCCTGTGGTAGGCTATGTCAGCGGCAAAATAGGTCAATACACCATTGGAGCGCTTTACAACCCTGTCTTTTTCGTCTCCATAGTCAGAGGTACGGAACCACAAGGCCCCTTCCTTCTCGTATATCTTGCCAGCCTCCATTAGCTCCTGAATGGTCTGTTCCACCAGGCCAGACTCGTGAAGGGTCCTCTCGCTGAACCAGTTGTCGAAATTTACCCTGAAATCTTCCAGGTCCTTCTTTATGCCACCAAATATCTCTGACACAGCCTCATGGATAAAAAAATCCAGGTGGCTGGCCGGCTCACCGTCCAGAAACTTGTCACCCTGTTCCTCTGCTATGCGCCTAGCAATATCCCTTATATAATCTCCCTGGTAGCACTCCTTGGGAAAGTCTATTTCCTGGCCAAAATACTCCTGGTACCTCAAGAACACGGACCTGCCCAGTGTCTGCATCTGATTTCCGACATCGTTGACATAATATTCGCTGGACACATCATAACCTGCCATCCTGAGCACCCTGCACAGGGAATCTCCCACTGCGGCACCACGGCCATGCCCCACATGCAGAGGGCCTGTAGGATTTGCACTGACAAACTCCACCAGGACCTTCATGCCCCTGCCTTCGTCAGAGCTGCCATACCCGGAGCCCTGCGCCCTGATCTCCAGAAGGTTTTGCTGCCAGAAAGCGCTTGACAGAAAAAAATTCAAAAAGCCCGGCCCGGCCACGTCAACCTTTGTAAAAAGTCCTTCCCCTTCCAGTTCCGGCTTTAGCAGCTCAGCTATCTTGCGTGGCGGGGCCTTCAGGCTGGACGCCATGACCAGGCAGAAATTACTGGCATAATCGCCATGCTGCTCATGCTTAGGCACTGATATTATATGACTATCAGCCACGTCTGAAGCAGGGAGCAGACCCTGTTCAGCCAGCATGGCAAATTTATCTTCTATTACCTGTTTTATCCTTGTTCGCATCGTAATTTTCCTTATATCCAAGCCATGCAAGGCCTGACTCAAGCCCTGCATAGATAACGAAGATCAGCGCATCTGATTATCCGCTTCACTCTCCTGCTGCAACACGAGCCCCTCGGGAAGGTGCTCGCCGAATGCGGATTCCCTTTCCGAAGCCTCCACCTCTTGAAATTCCACCAGGGGCCCGACCTGCTTCGGCGTAGCACCCATTAGTTCAAGCCACAGCTTTGCTTCCTCCCTGGCATTGGATGTCAGGTCCCTGGCCCTGTCGCCACACAGCCTGGCCATTGAAACAACAGCTTTAACAAGCCCCTTCTTGTCAACAATATCAATCTTTTTCAAGGCAGTTATCCAGGAAGCCGCCTCTGACTGCGGGATCACCCTGTCTGCCGGTCCATAAAGAGGCACCCTGGCACCCAGCCTTCCAATCACCCATACCAGGTCTTTCTGAAAGCGGCTTTTTGCCATGAGCTTGAGAGCCTGTCTCCCAAGGGCTATTTTTCTATCAACAGAAAGCCTTTCCAGGTTGGCGGCCAAAAGCCACATCTGCCTGGCCTCCTCAGGCGCAGGCTTAAACTGTTTTGCCTTCTTTCTCTTCCTCTTGGACAGGATTTCAGGAACCAGCACCGGGGCCACAGATGAAAAAATCTGGTCCTGCTGTCCTGTGCTGAGGCCTGCTGCAATCCTGCGCCAGAATATCCACCACTGGAGCCTTGGCTCCTGCTTTCTCACCCAGGCGAGCCCCTGAAAGTACAGGGGCCAGAGGGCTTTTATACGCCATGGATCAGTAGCATCCCCGCTGCCGGGGCGCATGGTAAACCCTGCAAGATTGAACCAGCGTGCCTCATGCATAAAACTCTTCTTCCTGCCTTCCCTGAGATCTATCAGAACATCCGCGAGGGCCCTGAGCACATGCAGCCTCCATAGCTCCTTTCCCATGCCCATCGCCTTTACCAGGAGGCCCATAATATCCCTTGGGTCCACAGGATGACCGGCATGTGTATCTGAAAAACAACGCTGGATAATATCTTTTGCATCTGACAGGGCCTTCATATCAGCCTCGGTCAGATGCTCCTTCCCCGGCAACCTGTCCCGGTCAGTCTTTACCCTGACCCCCTCCACCTGGTATTGTTCGCTTCCCTTCTTTTCATCGCTGGAACGGAGATCAAACTGCAAACGCCATCTGTGCGGGCTGGAGGTGGAGCGGCAGTAGAGTTCAAGCGTGCCTATTGCAGTGATCTGGGAACCCACACGCACGGGAATGGCCTTGTGCTCTGCCTTCTTCCCGTATTTTAAAACAGTATGAAGGGATGGAAGCCTGACAAAATCCACCTGATCGATCTCCACGATATCACCTGTGTGATCGCCCTGCCTGGTAGTGGAACTGTAGAGGGTAAACTTCACCGGCCTGTTTGTAAGGACCTTGAAATCGCGGTCCACCTCTACTTCCTGGCCTTCTTCCGTACCCCTTTCTATAAGGCACACCGCACTGGAGGTTTCCTTCCGCCCCTTGCCGCTGCCAATACCGATAAAATAGGAACGAGGTATGCCGCCGCCGATCCTGAGCCCCAACCCCTTCCTGACAAGGCCGTAATAGACAGCACCTACGGATATCGCCAGATCAAGGGAACGGCTTTCTATGGTGGTTACCGGATTGCCGCTCCAGTCTGCCAGGACCATGGAGATCCTTTCCCTGACAGAAGGCGGCTTGAGCGTGCCGCCGTTGAAAAGTATTACTTCCGGAAGTTTTCCATGACCCTGCCTGGCAATGAATCTGGCAAGGTGCCTGGTCACAGCAGGATCAGACTCATAGGGAAGCCCCATCTCCCTGAGGCCTGTTTCACCAGGGGTCTCCTCTACTGCCCTTGACATATCCACAACAGGGAAAAAACCCTCCAGGATGGCACTTTCTACCTCGGACCTGTCCAGTTCTATGACCAAAGTCTCGCCTACAAGAGACCTGCCACGGCCTGTAAGGCGCACTGATGTCTTTTCAGGCCCGCCTGGAGCAAGAAGCCTCTCCTTTGCCTGCCTGCACTGGTGAAAGAGCATCTGCCAGCGGGCCGTATCCAGCTCTTCTGGAATCTTCTTCTCGGCCAGCGCCGCTATGGCCAGATCAATATTGTCACCGCCCAGCAGCAGGTGGTTGCCTACAGCAAGCCTCTCAAGCCGCGGGCCCTGGTCGTCCGAAAAACAGGAAATCAGGGTAAAGTCCGTGGTGCCGCCACCTACATCGCACACCAGAAGCTGCTGCCCAGGTTTTATAGACTCCTGCCATGAATCCTCGTTCCCGGAAAGCCAGGCATAAAACGAGGCAAGGGGTTCTTCCAGCAGAGTGACATTTTCAAGGCCCGCTTCCCTGGCGGCCCTGATAGTCAGCTCACACGCCACCTCGTCAAAAGAGGCAGGAACTGTCAACACTACTTCCTGCTCGGCAAGCGGGACCTTCATAATGTAATCCCAGGCCTCTCTCATGTGCTGCAGATACCTGGAGGAGGCGGTGATGGGTGATATCTTTTCCACATCCTCGCTGCTTCCCCAGGGCAATATGGCCGCTTCTCTGTCCACGCCGCCGTGGCAAAGCCAGCTCTTTGCTGATGAGACCAGCCTGCCTGGCACCAGCGCTCCCTGGTCCCTTGCAAATGCGCCTACTGCATAATTCCTGTCCTGGTCCCATGGAAGAGCAGTTACGCCCTTCTCGAACTCGTACTCACCTGGAAGATAAAGGAAGGACGGCAGAGTATTAAGTTTCTCCAGACGGCCCTGACTGGCAAGCTGAAGTATATCAAAGGACTTTATCTCTATGGAACCGGGAGAAACATCGTGCAGGTCAATATATGCTACTGCCGAATTGGTGGTTCCAAGGTCTATTCCTACTATAAAACGTTTCTGCATGGAGCACTATATACTCCAATCATAGTCATGAGAAAAGTTTTTAACATCCTGTTGAGGGAAAACACTGTTGCATTCGCTGATTAATATCAAGATAAAAAATTAGAGCAAGGAAAGTGACTTTTCAAAAAGGTTTGCTTCCTTCTGGCCGGGTCCTTTGCTTAGCCTGCTCACCAGGATGATAGTAATAGTGGATACAAGGAAACCTGGTACAATTTCGTAAACCTCGAAGACGCCTCCGTGCAGGTTTTTCCAGATAACCACACAGAGCCCCCCGGCAATAATTCCTGCCACAGCCCCAGACCTTGTCATCTTTTTCCATGAAAGAGAAAGTATTATGGTTGGACCAAAACTTGCGCCAAAGCCTGCCCAGGCATAGGAAACCATCTCCAGAACCTTGCTTTCAGGGTCTCTTGCAAAGTAAATGGCCACTATGCAGACAAGAAGCACCGTCAGCCTTCCGGTCCAGACAAGTTCCCTCTGGCTTGCCCCTGGACGAAGCCGGGCCCTGTAAAAATCCTCGGCAAGGGCAGAGGCCGATACCAGCAATTGAGAATCGGCAGTGGACATTATGGCTGCAAGGATGCCGGCAAGACAGATCCCTGCCAGGGCCGGATGCATGAGTTTTTGCACCAGAAAGATGAACACCTTTTCTGCATCCTGAAGACCTGTGCAAAAGTAGAAGCCTCCTGCAATGCCGGCCAAAATGGCACCGGCCATGGCAAGGCCGGCCCAGGATGTACCTATTGCCCTTGCCTTCGGGATATTTTCCGGGGAGTCAATGGCCATGAACCTGGCAAGTATGTGGGGCTGGCCAAAGTAGCCAAGCCCCCAGGCGCACAGGGAGATCACAGAACCAAGGGAGACGAAACCGTCACCTTCTGGAATGATTGTGGCAAGAAGCTTGGGCCAGGCTACCTGGGACCCGATGCTGGTCATGTCCAGGAAGGCAAGAAACGGCACTATCAGCAGGGCCAGGAGCATCAAGGAGGCCTGGAAGGCGTCCGTCCAGGATACGGCCAGAAACCCTCCCATGAATGTATAGACGAGCACCGAGGCAGCACCCAAGATCATGGCCGTATGGTAAGGGATCGAAAAGAGGGAATTGAAGAGCTTGCCACCTGCCACAAGCCCTGAACTTGTATAGATGGTGTCCATCCAGAAATGATTGATTTCAGATAGCCATTCTTTGACTGAACACTATTCTAAATATAATTTTTGTTTATGCAATAAAAACATTGCATATTTCATTTATTATTTTAATT
>JALWYO010000055.1 GCA_026992735.1 Deltaproteobacteria bacterium | reverse complement strand
AGAAAAAAACAGAAATATTTGACACAAACCGGCCACTAAGTAAAAATCAAAACACCAGTGCCGCCTACGGCATAATGGGTGGCCGGATAACTTCGGAATCGGTGGCCGAATTGGTCGGAATAAGGAAATGGTAAAGAGTTTGCCCGGCACGAGGATATTGCCAAAACTATTAATTGCGATACTTTCTTTGCTAAACCCTATCACTCATGGGAAAGGGGACAGAATGAGAATGCAAATGGCCTTCTACGACAATATTTTCCAAAGAAAATGACACTCAATAATATTTCAGCCGAGCAGGTATTTTCTGCTGTGGACAGCTCTCAACAACCGCCCCAGAAAATGCCTCAAATTCAAAACACTTTATGAAGCATTTCAAAGTACAACTGGCATAGATGTTAGAGAAATTTTACGCTGTGTACTTATTACTTGAATCCAGATTTCGATAATTATAGTACTCTATGATAAGTAAAATCATGCATGCAAGACTATAATATCCTCATTATAGAAGATGACGAAATACTTGGTCCTGCACTTGAGGCCTACCTGGACAAGCGGGATTACCATGTCACCCTTCTCAGGGATGGCAGCAATATTGACACAATAGATTTCCGTTCTTTTGATCTCCTCATATTAGATCTGATCTTGCCGGGTACCTCTGGTGAGGACATTCTTTACCAGGTCAAAACAAAATTTCTCGATCTTCCCGTTCTGGTACTCACCGCTAAGTACTCCCTTATATCCAAGGAGGAATGTTTCAATAAGGGAGCGGATGACTATCTTACAAAACCTTTTGATCTCTTAGAGCTGGAACTGAGGATCAAGGCCCTTCTAAGGCGGTTTGCCAGGAACGGAAAGACAGGTAAAATTGTTACATTGGGAGACATCAGAGCGGATCTTGAGCACAAGATAATCGAGAAAGACGGCTCCGAGATTCCCCTCTCCAAAAGGTCCTGGGACCTGCTTGAATTTTTCCTGAAAAACCGTGGCACCATCGTGAAAAAGTCAGAGATCATGAAAAATGTCTGGAAGGATACCTATGTCAGCGATGACAGCATCAGGACCTATATCAAAGAACTCAGGAAGATATTGCCGCAAGGAGCTATCCGGACATACAAGGGCAGGGGATACAGGTTGATGTGAAAAATTCCGGCTCTCTTTTCTGGAAATTTTTTGTTACATTGAGTATTGGTATTTTTCTTCTCACCGTTGGCATTACCTCCTTTTATTACTTGACAATCGTGAGATATCTGCCGCCTACAGGCATCCAGGAATACCTGAAAAATTTCTTGATAGTTCTTCTGTCTTTTGAGCTGGTCTTTGTCTTTTCCGTCTCCCTGGTCTTTTTACAGCTCTTGAAACAATATACAGACGAGAAGGCAGCCACGCAGAATTTTTTTGAACTGCTACTTGAAATCATCTCGCATAAACTTGGGAATTTTATAGCGGGCCAGAAGGTCAATATGGCATTAATAGATACACCAGGCAGTCAGAAAACCGTGGCAAGGATGAAAAAGTCCATACTGCTGATGGAGCAGGACCTGGCAGACCTGCTGTCAACCCTGTCAGCCATTCGGGAAAATACCCTGCGCTTTGGTCTTAAGATTGATCTTTCGGAACTTATTGAACGGGAAAGACAAAAATATCAGTGCGGGCTTAATGTCCGGGATAAGGACAAGGAGGTGGTCATTGGCGGACCTGGATACAAGCTGAAAAAGGCCGAACATGCATTTATCATCGGCCTTCTGCTTGAGAACGCGTTCAAGTATTCCAGCAAAAAGGTAAGAATACGCGCGGGGCATTTCAGGGATAGAGCCTATTTTTTTGTTTCAAATGACATTGCGAGGGATAGGAGTGGAGGCTTGGGAACAGGTCTGACAATCGTCTCCCATATCTGCGGGAAGCACAACTGTACCTTTAAACTTGGAAACTCCAAGAAGAATTTCAGGGCACTGGTCCTGTTCCCCGATCCTGTGTAAAACGTCGGTGGTTATCCTGTCCTGTGATATTCTCCTGTCATCCTCCATTCTTTCTTTCACGATTTTTTCACACAAGTTTCAAGTTTTTGGGCCGATTGTTATGATATAGTAACAAATAGTCTATTATTATTTTATCCGAAAATGTCGAGCATTTTCATTGCTCGTTGTGCCTGTTTCTCAGCACAGGCATGGCGGCTGCCATGAAACTATATGCAAAAATTGCACATTTTCATGGCTGAGGGTGACAGATGTAAATGTCATGAGTGTTTGGTTGTTTACATGGGGGATATTTAAGACACGATTTCTGGTATTGACATAATTGAGAAGGTGATTGGCTAAATATGAATATCCATAAATTACATATAAAAACATCTTTTTCCAAATCTTATCTCACTTATTGGATCAAAGGCTTTACTGTGATAGAAGCCATGGTTGTTATTGCAATAATTACCATAATGTCAATGATTGTAATACCACATGTATCTGGTGCGCTTGCAAGATATCATCTAAGAGAAGCTGCAAGAACTGTTTATAGTGATTTTCAGCTTGCAAAGCTTACGGCTATAAAGGAGGGCAGCCAGTGTACTGTGACTTTTGACAATAATGGTTATGCTGTCTATCTTGACCTCAACAACAACTTTTCTCAGGATGGTTCTGATATTGTTATCAAGACAGTCAACTGGAGTAATTTCAAAAAAGTACAATATAAGAGGACAACCTTTACTGGGAATGCCATAGGATTTCTGCCTGATTGCCGGACTGCTTCTCCAGGCGGTGGATTCGGCGCGGGAAGAGTAGTGCTTGTTTCTAAAGGAAGTAATAGAATAAATAGACTCAGGATAATAGTCAATTCAGTCGGAAGTATTAGGGTGAGATGATATGGGATGCCACATTGTTAAAAATGGCGAGGGCTTTAGTCTGGTCGAGCTGCTTGTCACCATGGTGGTGTCTGCCATAGTGATCGGCGCAATATATCTTACAAGCGCTTACCAGGAGCAGAGCCTTTCCGTGGAAGATACTATTGCAGAGTTGCAGGCCAGCCTCAGGGGGGGCGTGGTACTCCTCGAACATGATTTGAGAATGGCCGGGTATGACCCTAGTTGTACATCTCCGCCCTGCAAAGGTTTTACTAGTGCCAATGTTAATAGTTTTACTATTGTCAGCAAGGATCCCCGCAACGGTTCTCCTGTTACAATTGCTTATCGGCTATATGATGCCGGGCATGACGGCGATACTGATCTTGGCAGGAACAGGAATGGTTCCGGTAATCAGCCCGTCATCCTCAACGTGGATGCCTTCAATGTCTTGTATTTTGACAAGGATGGTAACCAACTTGCCGCTCCGCTCGGTCTGGTTGCCCAGGGAAAAGTTGCCTTTGTGGAAATAGCCATAGTTGCCCATGCAGAGAAACCTGATTCTAATTATATCAATAGTTCATCTTATACGAATTTTCAGGGAATGACAATTTATACCGCACCTGGAGATCATTTCAGAAGACGGATGCTAAGGGCAAGAGTGGCATGCAGGAATAATGTTTAGAATAAAGGTGGATAATATCATGAAATTTTTTAGGAAAACCCTATCAGACAGTAGCGGATTTACTCTTATCGAGGCGCTGGTTGCCATTGTTGTTTTTTCCATAGGTATTCTTGCAATGTCCAAGATGCATCTTAGCGCATCTCTTGGTAATCACAACGCCTTTGAGCTTACTGCTTCTACAATGGGGGCATCTAATGAGATGGAATCTCTGTTAGCGTCAAGATATTCAGCACTTTCTGCCAATACAACACATTCTAAACAATACAGAACATTTACCGTGAACTATACCATAACTCAGTCTAGTAACAGCACGGAGCTAAAAAATATAACCGTTACGGTGACAAGAAATAATCATCCGGAAATAGTTAATACCTATAAACTTGCAATTGCAAATCTGCAACCTTGACTGGAGATCTATTAATGAATAATTGCGTCGTCAAGATAATGAACAAGGAAGATGGTATGGCACTTATAGTGAGTATCTTGACATTGCTTGTTCTCTCACTTGCTGGTACTTTTGCACTTAATAATGCAATAATGGAAAATATAGTGGCAGGTAATATAAGGGCATATACTGATGCATTTTATAAAACAGAAGCATCTGCAAGAGAGATCGCTCTTGGTCTGAAAGTAACACCGGACACTATGCTTGCTGGCTCAGGTCATACGATAATACTTCCTGGTGATAGACAGTTTCCCAATGTCATGGATAAGCTCTCAATATCCTCCGGTAGTCCAGATGACTTTTTGCAATCGCGGTTGACTATTGTTAATAACGCGATGAATGATGTAAATGCCACTAATCCTGACTACAATCATACAAAGGTAAAAATTATCCATGCCGGAGCGGCACCAGGTAGTTCTCTCGGAATAGGATCATCTCATCAGTCTTCCTCACGACATCTTTTTTTTATTTTTTCCAGGACCAGGCCACAAGGAGCTGTTGGAAGAGGTGTACTGTTGGAAGTGGGCTACCTGAGAAAGATAAAGAGTTGATACAGGCTCCCTGTCTAGAGTGCGAATTTCCATAATGGCTTGAATGGAGACAAATTATGAAATCTACTTTGTATAGAATGTTTTTTGTAGTGACTGCGGGCCTGGTTGGGACAATAATGGCCAGTGGTAACATGTCAACGGCATGTAATGTTGATATAAGCCAGCAACCCATGGAAACGGTAATGCAGGCTCCACCTCCTCATGTGATGTTTGTATTTGACAACTCTGGGAGTATGGATTGGGAGTTCATGACGCCTGAAGATAATGGAGTGTTTCATGATAGTCCTCCTTCATCTGGCACTAAACGTTACATTTTCCCTGCTGATGATTATTCACCTGGAACTGACCATAATTATAGTGATGGTTATACGATCTCTGAAAATCAAAGGAGACGCTGGAAGTACCAGTGGTCAGGATATAATAAAATATATTACAATCCCAGGGCCAATTACATGCCATGGCCTGGTGCAGCCTATGGGAATGCAGATACAACAAATCCTAGGTCAAATCCCAAGAATTCTTCGCCGACATTTAATCTGGCTGGAGAATTTCTTGTAATGCCAGATTTATCTGCATGCGTCAGACTAAATGCTGATTATAGAAATAATAACAATGAATGTTGTCACTATTCTGCAGATGCAGTATGGGTAGGTAATTCTAATTATAGTGTGCTTATAGATAATAATAATTATTATAATGATCCGTTAATTGCTAATTTTAGCATGCCTGATGATGATGGAGTAACAGACGACTGGGGAGCTGGACATTATAGTTATGATATATACAATAACTATTATTACAATAAAGCAATAGACCATGATACTTGGGCAATGTGGTCATTTGCAATACCTGCGGATGGAAATTATGATGTATATGTCTATTATAGAACTTTACCAAGTCGTTATAGAAATGTTACATATACAATAAAACATGGCAACGTAGAAACGGTTGTTTCACATCTTGCCAATGATTCTTCACAACCACTTATTAGTCATAATTCTGCTGATGGTCAGGGAGATACATGGCAATATATAGGTACGTTCAATTTTACAAAGACAAATTCGATAATAGTATATAACGCTCACTATTACGCTTGGGATGACAGCAATGGGAATGGAGATATAGATAACAACGAAGTCTATCTTGTGAATTTTGAAGATACTGATCATGATGGTGTTCTTGATGCCAGGAAATATTATCGATTTAATGATGAAAACGGTAATGACATAATAGATTCCGCCAATGAACTGATAGAGGTTGCAGACATTCCTGACAGTATCAAGGCTGTGAAAAAAGATCAAGATGGAAATATCATAGGTTATATGAGCTTTTCGGAAGAACTGCAGAATTTTGCCAATTGGTTTTCTTATTATAGAAGAAGAGAGCTTACTGCAAAAGCGGCAGTTGCAATTGCCATGGATCAGCTTAATGGGGTCAATGTGGGTTTTTACACTATAAATTCAGGGCTACGTCAACCGGTAGTCTATCTTAACGATCATCGAAACGAATTGTATAATAAGCTTTTTGGGATCGATTCTGATGGATACACACCCTTGAGATATGCCTTAAAAAACGTAGGATGTTATTTTGACGCAGATGACGGCTATACTGGAAATCTTGGTGATGCTCCATGGGCAAGCGAAGCAGATGGCGGTTCATGTCAACAGGCATTTGCCATTTTAATGACAGATGGATATTGGAATGGTTCCAGTCCCAATGTGGGAAATGTGGATGGCAATGATGTAAAACCTTTTAAAGATTCCTATTCTAATACATTGGCAGACGTAGCACGCAAGTATTACAAGGAAGACCTTGCTGATGATATCTCTAATGCCGTACCTGTAAATGAATGCGATTCAAACAATAAGCAACACCTCGTTACTTACGGCTTATCGTTCGGTGTAAAGGGGGAGCTCAATCCTAGTTATGACGCATATCAAGAGTGTATGCTTGGAGTAATAAATGGTGATCCTGATGCTCCACCTGCGCCTGCATGGAAAGACCCAACTTCAAATTGTTATGCCTGTCCCAAAAAAATAGATGACCTGTGGCATGCTGCTGTTAACGGCAGAGGCACTTTTGTCGCTGCACAGGATCCCGAAGAACTGATAGATGCTCTGGCAAGAATTGCAGCAAATATAAGCGACAGGGCGGCATCAGGAGCTGCTGTTTCTATTAACAGTGAGAAACTCACGGAAAATACCGTGTTGTATCAGTCGTCCTACGATTCAACTGTCTGGGCGGGTAGTCTTAAGGCTTTCAAGCTTAATCCGTTGACTGGTGAACAGGCGGATGAACTTTGGGATGCGCAGACAAAACTGAATGACCAGGACTGGGATTCGGGCAGGCGTATTTTTACCTCTGATGGGTCAACTGGCAAACCATTCCGGGTTGTTAATTTAACTGATGATCAGAAGTCTTTGCTGGGGAACAATGCAACAGCTGTTACAAAAGTTCTACAGTACATCCGTGGCAAAGAGATATCAGGTTTCAGGCATCGCGACAGTAAGCTTGGAGACCTAGTTCATTCTGCTCCGACACTTGTGAATCGTACAGTTTTTGTTGGTGGTAATGATGGTATGCTCCATGCCTTCAATATTTTCACTGGCAGGGAACGGTTTGCTTTTATTCCTAATAATGTATTTCCATATCTGAAAGACCTTACCGATCCTTCGTATGATCATCACTTTTTCGTTGATCTTACTCCTACGGTGTCTGTTGATAAGACACGTCTCGTTGGCGGGCTTGGTGCAGGTGGCAAGGGTTATTTTGCTCTCAATATAACCAATGCAGATTCAATTACGGATGAAGATTCTGCTGCAGATATGTTTATGTGGGAGTACCCAGCATCAGTAGAAGATCCTGATCTTGGCTACAGCATGAGCAAGGTATCTATAGTCAAGACACATATAGGAAACAAGGTTGCTATATTTGGCAACGGATATGGCAGTATCAACTGCCATGCTGTTCTTTATATACTTGATCTTGAATCTGGACAGGTTATAAAAAAGATAGATACTGGTGTAGGAGGAGATAATGGACTTTCTACACCAGTAGTAGTAGACACAGATGGTGATTTTGTAGCAGATTATGTATACGCTGGCGATCTAAAGGGTAATTTGTGGAAGTTTGATATATCTGCAAACAGTACATCCGAGTGGGGTGTTGCCTATTCCAATGGAGATGCTCCTGCTCCCCTTTTTACTGTAAAAAATGCAGGTCATCCTCAGCCTATCACAATACGTCCTGATGTGATGAGACACTGCAGCAGCCATGGTTATGTTGTAATATTTGCTACAGGAAAGTTTTTCGGCTTGAGTGATCCAGCTGACCAGTCAGTTCAAACTGTTTATGGTGTCTGGGATTACGGGGATAACTCAAGTGAATATATTGGTGAGTTTGATTCGAGTGGCCCGGGTACTCTGACACCATCTGAAGCACTTGAAGGCAGCAATGTTACATTGCTTAAGCAGGAAGTTGTAACTAGTGGTGATGATTATGTTTATATAACAGATAATAATGCTACGTGGACTACAGAACCAGATCAATCGGGAGGACTTTCCAATCCGGTTAATGCAAATATAGGTTGGTATATGAATCTTCCAGAAACCGGCGAAAGGGCAAGCAGGGACATCATAATACGAAACGGCAATGCAATAGTTATTACCATTACGCCATCGCCAGATAAATGTACGGGTGGTGGCTCTTCCACGCTGTACGAGTTGCATGCCTGTAACGGGGGCAGTCCTGATACGCCTGTTTTCGATAAGAATGATGACACCATATTAGATGACCAAGATGCCGAAGGTGGTATTCCAGCAGGAAAAAAATTCCCAATGATTATACATGACCCGGTTTTTGTCAGGCTTCCGGGTAAGGACCAGGAATTCAAGTATTTTAGTACGTCACAGGGTACTATTGTAAGAGTTCGAGAGCCTGCTGAGTATCTTGGCCTGCTTTACTGGATAGAGTGGTAAGATGGTTGCTGTCGAATTAATTCAACAGGTTACAATAGAAAAAGGAGAGTCAAGGTCATTATGCGTAGCATAAAATCTATTTTTATTATAATGTTGACTGCTGCAGTTGTTTGGGCTGCTTGTGTTGTCCCGGGGTTTAGTCGGCCAGATAGTGAGATAAATGGACATGTTTTGCCTCCATCTGCCTTAAAGATTGAAAAGAATAAGATATTTTCACCTGTCGAGAGAGTAAAAGGACATGTTGATGCTGTTTTTTCAGACCATATTGTTATCGATGACATGTCTATGCCAAGAATACCTGGAGATAAGTCCGTTAAGGCTGGAGATGAGATAGAGATGCAGATAGACAGAAATACAGGAAAAGTAAAATCAATCATGACAATTAAGAGAGGTTCATTTACTAAGGGCAAGTAATATGGCTAATCTACTAAGGTGATCTATCTAAATATAGTATAAATATCTTTAGACTATTAAATGGATATTCGTTGTTGATATATTTTGTTACTGTTTATGTGATTATTTTGAAATTTTATATAGGTAAATGGAATGATGGTTTTTATAAATAAGGAAAAGAACTGTAATGCTTTCACTTTAGTTGAACTGATGATTGCTATAGCAATACTTGGTATTCTTGCTGCCATTGCTATGAATATCTATACCCCCTATGTTAACTCTGCCAAATGTTCTCCTGTTGAAGTGTCCGTACATGATACCATGTTAGCCTTGGTAAGAGCACTGGCAGATAGTGGAAGTGCTCCTTCGAGTGCAGGTTTTGCCAATTCTCATACAATTGGTGGAGAAACACTTACATATCCAGCTGATATTCAAGTCAGTTATTCTGGTAATGGCACACAAGCCAATCCATTTATTGTGAATGGGAAGCGTAGTAATCCTGTATGCAATAAGGGGGATGGTGTTTATTCTTTGACACAGACCCAGACGACAGGAATTTGGTGATTTAAAATGTTATTTATTGCTTAGCATTTTGGCCACAGGGTGCGGGATATTTCGGCCACATATGCCGAAATATCCCGCACCCTGTGGCCGAGGCGCTTCTTCTGCCCTGGAACTTGGATTCCAAAACCCTGGTTCTGGCTGAAGTGGACCCCATACGTCTCCCGATCTCGTTGACTGTCTTGAGTCCCTTCAGTGCCTCTATTCCTACCTTGGCCTTGAACTCAGGACTGTAAATTTTACGCTTTTTTCTCTCGGTCATATTGACACCTCGGCTCCTTATAACAGCTTAAACTACTGTCCAAAATTTGGGCTCCAGTTTATCTTGTGGGATACGATCGTATATGCTACGATTTTAACGTAGAATCCTGTTGATCATCTGGTACCTCTGGTTGCTTCTGAGAGTTGCTCGGGACTAAATCCAGATCATGCATGCATGTATGCATGGAAGGAGGCATTCTCCCATGAAATTCCCCATGGAAAAATCCATTTTTTTGTTGTTCGTCATCGCCTGTTTTTCCAATGCCGTCACAATTTTTCCAGCCCATGCGGGAGGTGATTCCTTCACGCAGAAGGACAGGGAAGCGCTGATACGCATTGATGAACGCCTGAACCAGATCGACAAGCGCTTCGAGCAGATCGATAAGCGTTTTGAACAGGTGGATAAGCGCTTCGCTGAATTGAGGCAGGACATGAACAGGCGCTTTGAAGAATTAAGGCAGGACATAAACAAGCGTTTTGAACAGGTGGATAAGCGTTTTGAACAGGTGGATAAACGCTTTGAATCAATGCAGAACCTGATGATGGCTATCGTGGGTGCCTTTGCTGCGATAGTGGCTGTCAGTATAGGTTTCGCCATCTGGGACAGGCGGACCATGGTCAGGCCATTTGAGGACAAGATGAAAAAGATAGAGGATGATATAGTGTCTGACAGGAAAAGGCTTGAAAGGCTTTTCGAGGTGCTGCGCAATTACGCCAGGAACCATCCTGACCTGGCAGACATACTGAAACAGTTCTCGATTTTATAACATTCGTAGACAGAAAGTAGGGAAAAGGGAGATAGTTGGAATTGCCGACGTCGTGACCCCGGCCAGTAAAACTACACTTCAGTTATTGCTACACTTGCAATTTTTTTGTATCAATCATTTAATTTTTCCTAAAAAGATCTAATCTATCTGTAAATTTTCAATAATTTTTTCCAGTTGACAATTTAATAGTATTGGTTCAGGCTCAGAAAGGGGTGAAACTTTTATGAAACTGGAACTTATCAATGCTGCAAGGTCGTGTCTCCTGGTGATAGATCCTCAGGAGCGGCTGATGAAGGCTGTCCAGGAGCCGGAAAGGGTAGTCAATAACACGGTGCTCCTGCTTCATTGCGCTTCTGTTCTCGATCTCCCGGTTATTGCCAGTACTCAGTACAAAAAGGGTCTTGGGGCCATAGTGGAGGACATATCTATTCTGCTTAAGGATGCCCTTGCTTTTGACAAGATGGAATTCAATTGTTTCTTTAACCAGGAATTTGTGAGAATAGTGCAAAATCTGCCAGCAGCAGTTGATACCCTCGTGCTGACCGGGGTGGAGGCGCATATCTGCGTGTTCCAGACAGCGGTTGCTGCGCTTCAGCATGGCTACAAGGTATGGGTCGCATCAGATGCGGTCTCTTCCAGGTCAGCCCAGAACATGGAAAGGGCCTTGGGGCTTCTGATGGCGAACGGTGTGGCCTGCGCCAGCACAGAGACAATATTGTACCAGATGCTTCGAAGGGCAGGAAGCAGTGAATTTAAACAGATGCTGAAATATCTAAAGTGAAGGGGCTCTCTATTGATTTTATCATGACCCATCTGCTGCCATGGACGCTGACAGTAGTCAGTATCGTTGCTGCGGTCCTGAATATAAAGAAGAAGAGGTCGAGTTTTGCCATCTATACCGTGGCCAACATCGGCTGGATAACAGTCAATATTTATCATGGTATCTATGCCCAGGCCGCGCTGTTCCTGGTCTTTACCGGTCTATCCACTTGGGGCTGGATAGAATGGGGCAGGAAGGGATGGACTCCCTGATCCGCGCCGGATGGAAATGCCCGGCCGTGCTGCTGATACGGTTGCCCGGGGAATAGCTGGTTATCCCGGATTATAGAAGAAGCTTGCAAGACAACAGGCGGACAATGGCGATATGGATATAAACCGTTTTAAAAGCAGAGGAAAGTGCCTATGGGAACTTCCGGCTGCCGGTCCCATGCGGGTGCCGGGTTTCATCTTTGCGGATCGCCAGCTACTTCAGGGAATGGAGGACAAGGTTGGTCAGCAGCTTGTGAACGTGGCAGCTCTTCCCGGCATAGTCAGGGCCTCCATGGCAATGCCGGATGCCCACTGGGGATACGGTTTCCTTATCGGTGGTGTGGCTGCATTCGACCCTGGTAATGGCGGAATAATATCAGTTGGAGGGGTAGGATATGATATCTCCTGCGGTGTCAGGTGTATGAGGCTGAGCATCAGCAGGCAGGAGATCCTTTCAGCACTGGAATATCTTATTGATGAACTCTTCCGAGCCATACCGGTCGGAGTGGGTTCAACTGGCAAGCTGAAGCTCTCCATGCAGGAGCTTGATGAAGTCCTTGAACAAGGTGCTGAATGGGCGGTAAAGAGGGGCTTTGGAAGGCCTGACGACCTGGCCTTTATTGAAGAACATGGGCGGCTTGCCGGAGCTGATCCTTCCAAGGTGTCAACCAGGGCCAGGGAAAGGCAGCTCAACCAGATGGGGACCCTTGGGTCTGGTAATCACTATCTTGAAATCCAGTACGTTGGGGAAATATACGACGAGGCTGCTGCCCAGGCATTTGGGCTTCAGAAGGACCAGGTAGTTATCTCTATTCATTGCGGTTCCAGGGCCCTGGGCCATCAGATAGGCACGGATTACATCCAGGTCCTCGGAAAGGCTGCCAAGAAATACCGCATACCTATCAGAGAGCGCGAACTGGTATGTGCCCCCATAGAGTCTCCCGAGGGCCAGTCATATTACAGTGCAATGGCATGCGGCGTGAATTGCGCCCTTGCAAACCGCCAGGTTCTGGGCCATATGACAGAGCAGGTGCTAAGGAGGGTCTTGCCCGGTGTTGGCTGCCGTCTCATATATGATGTAAGCCATAATACGTGCAAAAAAGAGCGGCATATGGTAAACGGGATATTAAAGACCCTCTATGTCCATAGAAAGGGTGCAACCAGGGCCTTTGGCCCTGGCCACCAGGAGTTGCCAGCCATTTATAAGGCTGTAGGCCAGCCGGTTTTTATAGGCGGGAGCATGGGCACATGTTCTTTTGTATTGGCTGGCACAGAAAGGAGCGGTGAGCTTGCCTGGAACAGCGCATGTCATGGGGCAGGGAGGGCCATGAGCAGGAGGAGCGCCCTAAAGCGCTGGAAGGGAAGGGGAGTTCTACGCTCTCTCGGTGCAAAGGGCATCATCGTTAGGGCAGCCAGCTTGAGAGGTGTTGCGGAAGAGGCCCCAGGCGCCTACAAGGATGTCAGGCTTGTTGTAGATGTTACGCACAGGGCCGGGCTTGCCAGGAAGGTAGCTATGCTTAAACCAATGGCAGTTATAAAGGGGTAAAACTTGGAAAGGAATACTTTTTTAATAGCAGCAGGATGGTTTTTGTTTTTTATTGCCCTGTATTGTTTTTGTAGCGGTATATCCATGGCAGGTCAGCTGCAGCCCGAAGGCGTTGCTTCTGTGCCCGGCAGCATGTCGTCCAACTCCACCAGTTATGTTATCTCTAAGCCTGATAAGGCATTTCACTGGTACGAGCACAGGGATATTTTGCCCAAAGACTATGCCGATGTTGTGCATCAGCCTGCACTGGTATTCCCGGCTCCCCTTGCCAGCCTGGAAGGCAGGGCGCCGGTCAGGAAGCTTGATGGTGGTTTCCTGTGGGTTTCCCTGGAGACACCGGACCTGATTTCCGCAGGAGATTACAGGTGGTATTACGTAAATCCAGGTGAATATGTGCTGGCGGATAACCTGGAAAGACGCCCGGTTTCTACTTTCAAGGGGGTGGATTTTGGCCATACCATCCTTCCTGGCACATGTGGGTGGATAGTCCTGGATACAGTGACATCTCATGTCCCGGGCAAGCAGGAGTTTATAAACGGGGATGATCTGGAAAAGCATGACCTTGTTCGTATCCTGGAGACCAGGATGGTCAATGGTAAGAAGTGGCTGAAGCTGGCAGAGGGGAAATGGGTGGATGGAACCAGGGTCGCATTGATAACCAGGCCTGTCAGGCCCGAAGGAATACCACCGGGGGCAAAATGGATAGATATCAATCTCTACGAACAGGTTCTGGAGGCAATTGATGGAGACGTGATGGTTTATGCTACCCTGGTATCATCCGGATTGCCTGATTTTGATACTCCTACAGGCCTGTTTCGTATATGGGGAAAGGTCAGGATGGCCAAGATGGGCGGAGGAGTAAAGGGAAAGGACTATTATTTCCTGGAGGATGTGCCCTATCATATGTATTTTTTCCAGGGATACGCCATTCACGGCGCCTACTGGCATGATAATTTCGGCCTTAAGCAGTCGCACGGCTGTGTAAACGTGGCACCGAGGGATGCCTGGTGGCTGTTCAACTGGACCACGCCAAAGGTTACTGGTTCAAAGTGGGTAAAATCGCGCCGTTCTAATCCAGGGACTTATGTTTACGTTCATTATTGAGGCTTGACAGCATGTGCTGGCCTTCTGGCTGTTTGTTATCCCCAATACCGCTTACTATGACAATAGGAGTTCCTACTGATACCACCTGGAAAAGTTCGTTTATATCCGCATTTCTGAGGGCAATGCATCCCCTGGTCCAGTCCCATCCTATGCCGCCGCCGTGTATGCATACAGCGCCGCCAAGCCTGGTAAACCAGGGTGGCTTTTGTCCCCTGTTTATTGCGTTGACAATGGCCTGATACTGGGCCTTTGTAATCAGGCCGTATTTAAGGCCTCTCAGTGCATCTTCCTTTGAGGGATAGCTTATCCCCAGTGCCTTGTAGTATTTACTTCTCGGGTTTTTGTTGCAAACGAAGAATTTGCCCTCAGGTGTGCGCCCGTCTCCCTGTTTGGCCTTGTCCCTGAGGGGGTCTGGACCGAGATTGACAGGGTATATACGCATGAGTGTGTCCCCGGAAAAGAGGTATAAGATGCGTTTTTTCTTGTTGATGATGATGCGCGCGTCTTTCAGCGGTTTGGGAAGAGGCTGGTAGAGGTATTTGAGGTCCCGCTCCCATTGGCTGTTGGAATATGCAAGAGACAGGTCAAAAGGCGGTATCTGTTTGAGGCTGTAATGTGGAAGCTTTCGTTCCTTGTCACCGCAGCCGGGGACAAGAAGAAATGCCATGCATAGAATTATCGCTACTTTAAGATTCGATGGTGCCCTGTTCACTTTTGTTCCCCCCGGACCCAAATCCATGTATCTGTTCACATGGCACTGCTGTGCTGCGTTATGGCATTCGATGCACAGAACGTCAGCCATCCCTCCCGTATTGTATCTGCAACACTCTGTAAGCGATATAGAAAAATTTGCACAGATTTACTGAGAAGTTATGCTTCATATCTGCGACCAGTTGCAAATACACAAAAATGATTATAGCAAGGATTCCTGAAAAAACAAGCAGTTGTGCATAATTTTCGTAATTTTTCAACAAATTAGGGCTAATGATTTTGGATTTAATTTCAATTCAGCAAAAGCTTGTTTACCACGAAGTTCACGAAGGACACGAAGTGATACTAAGATAAATTATTCGTGGTTTCATGGTCATATAATGTAAATGTGAATTACGTTTCCATCTCACGGGTCTTTTGAGAAGTTATTAAATTTCGTCAGCGGAAGAGTAACTTGACGGTTTTTCCCTCAAACGTTTTGAAGAGCGCCATGCTTTCTGAGAGTTTTGCCATGTGAGGTGGCATAACCCTTGCCTTGCCGAGGCCAGCGGGCAGGTCAACCACGTAGTTAGGGATGCACATGCCGCCTGTATGGCCCCACATTTTATCTATTATATCAATGCCCTTTTGTATTTTTGTCCGGAAATGGTCTGTCCCCTGGACAAAATCGCAATGAAATAGATAATAGGGTCTGACCATGATTTCCTGGAGCCTGCAGCACAGATCCTTCATGATGGAAATATCGTCATTTATGCCCTTGAGGAGCACGCTCTGGTTGGAGACCGGGATTCCTGCCTCCTGGAGTCTTTCGCATGCCTGCCTGGCCTGATGGGTGATTTCCCGGGGATGGTTGAAATGCGTGTTCAGCCACAACGGCCTGTATCTGCTGAGCATCCTGCACAGCTTGTGCGTGATGGCCATTGGCAGGACAACAGGCAGCCTTGTTCCTATCCTCAGAACCTTGACATTTTTTATGTCCTTGAGCTTCTTGAGTATGCTTTCCAGTCTGTCAAGGGGCATCAGGAGAGGGTCTCCGCCTGAGAGTAGGATTTCCCGTATCTCGGTATGTTCTTTGATGTAATGGAAAATCGCTCGCCAGGCCTCCTTCTTCGCTGGCACGGATTCCGGTTGTTTCCATGTACGTTTCCTGTTGCAGTGCCTGCAGTAGCAGGAGCACGATGGCCAGGCCAGGATCAATGCCCTGTCCCTGTACCGGTGAATAAGGCCCTTGACAGGGCTGTAGTTGTGTTCGTGAAGGGGATCTGCAGACGAGAGTTGACTCTTGACAGTGATCTCCCTGGGGTCAGGGATGAACTGGCGTCCAATAGGATCAGAGAGCAGGTTTTCTTCTTCAATCAGGGACAGGTAATAAGGTGTGACAGCCCACCTGTACTTGCTGATACATCTCTCGAACGGCTGGAACTCACTTCCGCCAAGTCCAAGCAGCCTCGAGAGATCAGCAGCCCCGTGGAGCCTGTTGGCAAGCTGCCACCTGTAGTCAGCCCAGTCCCTGGCGGAAACATCGGGCCATAGTTTCTGCCTGTAACCGGTTTTCAGTGCTATTGATCCGTCATCGTTCACAGAGCAGGATGCATATATCCCTGTATAACTGCTTCTCAGCCTTCAAACGGATTTTTAAGCAGGATGGTCTGTTCCCTGTCCGGCCCTACTGATACGACATATGCAGGTGTGCCTGCCTGTGCTTCTATGGAGTGGACATAGTCCCTGGCTTCCCGGGGAAGATCGTCCATGGACCTTGCGCCGGTGATGTCACCTGCCCATCCCTTGACCTGCCTGTAAACCGGCTTTGCCTTTTCCACCTTGCGGATATTGGTGGGCATGGAGGTGAAGTTTTCACCTTCTACCTGGTATGACTCGCATATTCCCAGGGGATCAATATCACTCATTACGTCCAGTTTGGTTATGGCCAGGCCATTAAGGCCGTTGAGCCTGACTGCATCCTTGAGCACGACACCGTCCAGCCAGCCACAGCGCCTGCGCCTCCCGGTGGTGGCACCGAATTCAGCACCTTTTCTCTGGATGAGATCTCCGGTATCATCGAAAAGCTCTGTGGGGAACGGTCCCGAGCCCACGCGCGTGGTATATGCCTTGCAGATGCCGATTACGCAGTCTATCTGGCTTGGGCCTATGCCTGCCCCGCAGCATGCTCCTCCTGCTACAGTATTGGAAGACGTGACAAAGGGATAGGTTCCATGGTCTATGTCCAGCTGGGTTCCCTGTGCGCCCTCGAAGAGAACATCACCGCCCTTTTGCCTTGTCTCATCTATCAGCACCGAGACATTGCCTGCAAAAGGCGCCAGCACTTCGGCATAGCCCATGTATTCATCGTATATCCTGCCTGCATCAACCGGTTCAGCGTTAAGCATCTTTGTCAGCAGAAAGTTTTTTTCCGCCACATTGTTTTCCAGCTTTTCCCTGAAGAGCGCTGAATCCAGCAGGTCTGTCACCTTTATGCCGTTGCGGACTATCTTGTCTTCATAGCAGGGGCCGATACCGCGGCCGGTGGTGCCTATTTTCTTGCCTTCGGATTTCGCTGCTTCTCTTGCGTGGTCCAGCGCCTTGTGATAGGGCATGATAAGATGGGTATTTTCGCTGATCATGAGCCTTTCAGGTGTGATCTTGCGGCCCTTGTCTTCAAGCTCCTTGAGCTCTTCCATGAGTACTGCAGGGTCTAACACTACGCCATTGCCTATGGCGCATCTCTTGTCTTCATACAGGATGCCGGAGGGTATCAGGTGAAATATGAATTTTTCGCCGTCAACCACCAGGGTGTGGCCTGCATTGTTTCCTCCCTGGAATCTTACGATCAGGTCTGCATATTCGGTGAGAAGGTCAACTATCTTGCCCTTGCCTTCATCTCCCCATTGTGTCCCTATAACCACTACTGTAGCCATGCTTACTGCTCCCCCTTTGTAACTGATCACATAGCAGGGTAAATCTTTTATCCTCGATAACCAGCTGATTTATATATGCTCCTGGTTATTGCAAGCAGATATCCCCTTTACTTTTCCAACCGGGCAGGATACTTAACCTGTTGTTAAAAGTCAAACCGTTCCAATGGCGTTTCACAGCAATCTTTTTCAGAAGTTCCTATAATTTACAGCAGGATGGTATCCATGGAGAAAAAAGATGACCCACCTATATATCTTATAGATGGAAGTTCTTATCTTTACAGGGCATTTTTTTCCACGCAGAGGGAATTTACCAGCTCCAAAGGTGTTCCCACCAGGGCCGTGTATGTCATTACGAATATGCTTCTCAAGATACTCAGGGAGAAATCTCCTGAATTCGTGGCAGTGGCCTGGGATGCCAAGGGCCCTACCTTTAGGCATAAGCTCTACCCGGACTACAAGGCCAACAGGCCGCCTATGCCCGAGGATCTTGCCCAGCAGGTGCCCTATGTCAGGCAGCTTGTTAATGCCCTGGGCATGGAGCAGCTTGAGCTTCAAGGATATGAGGCAGATGATATCATCGCCACACTGGCCAGAAGATTTTCGGAAGAATCCGGCCGGAAGGTTGTCATTGTCTCAGGGGACAAGGATCTGCTCCAGCTAATTTCTGACAAGGTTGTCATCTGGGACCCAATGAAAGACGAGATTATAGATCTTTCTGCCTTTACAAAAAAGTATGGTATCAGTCCCAGACAGTTTGGGGATGTGCTCAGCCTTTCAGGAGATACTGCAGACAATATTCCAGGCATCCAGGGTGTGGGGCCCAAGACAGCCCTGAAGCTTATCAGAGAACATGGTTCCGTGGATGCACTGCTTGGCAAGCTGGACAGCCTTAAGAAAAGCAAGCTTAAGGAAAGGCTTCAGGATGGCGCGGAAATGCTTGCTCTGTGGAAGAGGCTGACGGCCCTGGATGACAATGTACCTGTGGAAACATATCCCGAGGCATACCGCAGGAGAGAGGCAGACGAAAAGGCCCTGCTGGCTCTGTTCAGGGAACTGGATTTCGAGAGCCTGATTCCCATGGTTTCTTCCAGAAGGGTCCTTTCCTATGACAGCTACAGGGCTATCAGGACCGAGGAAGAACTGACTGCATGGATAGAGGCGCATAAGGGCGCAGACGAGCTGGTGATAGATACAGAAACCACCAGCCGGAGGCCGATGGAGGCAGAGCTGGTGGGCATCAGTCTTTGCTTCAAGCCTCCAGAGGCTGTCTATATCCCTGTTGGGCACAAGACACATAAGCCACAGCTTTCCATAGAGGCGGTCAGGAGGTGCCTGGCTCCCCTGCTGGAGGCCTCCAGTCCTGGCAAGATTGGGCAGAATATAAAATATGATTGCATAGTTCTGTCCAGGAATGGTTTGAAGATGAATGCGATTACGGGTGATACCATGATTGCATCCTATCTTCTAGACCCTACCAGGAGGAGGCACAACCTGGATGAGATAGCCAGGGACATCCTGGGTCACAAGATGATATCCTACAAGGAGGTTACAAAGGGCCTGTCCAGGAGGCAGAATTTCGCACACGTGCCAGTGGAAAAGGCCATGGAATATTCATGTGAAGACGTGCATGTCACAGGCCTTGTCAAGGACAGATTTCATCATGAACTCCGTGAAAAGGGCCTGTGGGATCTGTATCACAGGGTGGAGATCCCGCTGATTCCCGTGCTTGCCCGAATGGAGATGAACGGTATCTTTGTGGACAGGCTGGCCCTTCTGGCCCTGAAAGAGGAATTTGCCAACAGGCTTGACAGTCTCAGAAAAGATATCTATGAACTGGCAGGCCATGAATTCAATATAAATTCACCAAAACAGCTGGCAGAAGTGCTTTTCCAGGAGCTGAATCTGCCACAGCTCAAGAAAACCAGGAAAAAGACAGGCTATTCTACGGATGTGGAGGTGCTGAAAAGCCTTGCAAAGCTGCATCCCCTGCCGGAACATCTGTTAAAATACAGGAATATATCCAAGCTGAAGTCAACCTATGTGGATGGGCTTGAGAGGGAGATAAATCCGGAGACAGGCCGCATACATACATCCTTCAATCAAACCGTTACCGCCACGGGCAGGCTTTCCTCCAGCGATCCCAATCTCCAGAACATACCTGTAAGAACCGAAGAAGGGCGCAGGATAAGGGCGCTTTTCATAGCAGAGCCTGGCAATCTTCTGGTGGCAGCAGACTATTCCCAGATAGACCTGAGGGTTCTGGCACACTATTCAGGGGATGAAAACCTGGTTAAGGCCTTCAGGCACGGAGAAGATATACACAGGCGTACAGCTGCCCAGATATTTGATGTTGAGCCAGGGTTCGTAACTCCAGAGATGCGCCGGGTGGCAAAGACCGTCAATTTCGGAATTATATACGGTATGAGCGCATACGGCTTGGCCAAGGAACTGGACATAAGCCGTAAAGAGGCCAAAGAGTTCATAGAGATCTATTTCGCAAGATACCCAGGCGTGAAGCGATTTATGAGCGATATCGTTGACAGGGCAAGGAAACAGGGCTTTGTAGAGACAATACTCGGCAGAAGGAGATACATCAGCGAGATAAAAAGCAGGAACAGGGCAGCAAGGCAGTTCGCGGAGAGGACGGCCATAAATACGCCAATCCAGGGGAGTGCCGCGGATATAATCAAGCTCGCCATGCTGAAGGTGGCAGGCAGGTTCAGGGAGCAGGTTCCTGATGCAAGGCTGCTGCTGCAGGTGCATGACGAGCTTGTGGTGGAATGCCCGGAATCCATGAGGGAGGCCGTGGCCATGTGCCTGAAGGAGGTCATGGAGGGAGTGGTGGATCTCCTGGTGCCCCTGGAGGTGTCTGTCGGATGGGGGCACAGCTGGGACGAGATCAAATAACGCCAGTTAACAGTACGGCAGCCGCGTGTAACCGCTCACCGGGTTCTCTGCCGGGCTTTGCTGTACACGTTCCTCATTCTGTAAGTGTTCACAGAATGCCGCTAATGCGTGTTCTGTTCAAATTCCGGCCTGAATGCAGGATAGCCAACAAGGCTGTTTATCGTTTCTGTAATTTCTGGGTTGATATCCACATTGTAATTATCAGGCAGGCTCAACTGGACAATTCCCTTGCCTGGAACCGTAACTTTTATGCTGACAGGGTACCTGCCCCGGTTCCTGAGTATCACGTCCTTTAAGGGCGGGAGCATGGCTGGCCCCACCATGTCCGATTTCAGTTCTATGCTTACGCCGGTTGTGCGTTTCTTGCATATATCTTCCAGCAGCCATATCTTTTCAGCTACCAGTTTGCAGGTGATGTTGTCTGTCTTGGGACCTCCTTCTTTCTTGACAATTCCCTCCACGTACAGGGGTTTTTCGCTGTTAATCACATTTTGATAGGCTTCATAGACCCTTGAAAAACACAGTACTTCCACAGAACCATGCAGGTCTTCCAGGACCAGGAATGCCATCTTGTCCTTGTTCTTGGTTATCTTTTCCTTCTTGATCCTTACAGTGCCGGCAATATCTGCCCTGGAGCCGTCAGGAACATTGGAAAGATTTTCCGTGTTGAGTGCTGAGAGCCTTGAAAGCTCGTCCCTGAACTGGTCCAGTGGATGGCCGCTTATGTAGAAGCCGAGGGTAGCCTTTTCGCGGGCAAGGCGTTCCATTTCCGGCCATTCTTCCATCTCCGGTATCTTGAATGAGGAAATATTGCCGGCATCCTCGGAAGGCATGATGTCAAACAGGCTTTTCTGGCCCATGCTCCTGTCTTTCTGCTTGGCGTGCCCGTAATTTATGGCGTCTTCTACAACCTCCATCATCTGTGAGCGTTTTAGCCCGAAACAGTCAAATGCCCCGCACATTATCAGGCTTTCCATGACCCGTTTATTGACCTTTCTAAGGTCAACCCTGGAGACAAAGTCTTCGAGGCTCTTAAACGGGCCATTTTTGTCCCTTTCTGCCGTTATGATGTCGATGGCTGCTGATCCCACGTTTTTTACTGCAGCAAGGCCGAAACGAATGGTGTTCTCTTCAATGATGAAGTCCGTGCGGCTGGAATTTATGTCAGGCGGCAGCACCTCGATGTTGCTGGCGCGGCATTCTGACAGGAATTTTACCACACCGTCCGTGCTGCCCAGCTCATTGGTCAGCAGGGATGCCATGAAGGGCACCCTGTAATGTGCCTTGAGCCATGCGGTCTGGTATGAAATCATGGCGTAGGCCGCAGAGTGGCTCTTGTTGAATCCGTATCCTGCAAACTTTGCCATCAGGTCGAAAATGGTCTCGGCCTTGTCCAGAGGGATGCTCTTTTCCTTCGCACCTTTCATAAACCGCTCTTTCTGGGCCTCCATGACTTCCGGTATCTTTTTGCCCATGGCCCTTCTGAGCAGGTCGCCCTCGCCCAGGCTGTATCCCGCCAGGACCTGTGCTATCTTCATTACCTGTTCCTGGTAAACTATTACCCCGTATGTCTCTTTCAGGATGGGCTCCAGCTCTGGAAGGAGGTACTCCACCTCTACCTCTCCGTGTTTTCTCCTGACAAAGTCGTCCACCATGCCGCTTTCCAGGGGGCCGGGCCTGTAAAGCGCCACCAGGGCTATGAGGTCCGAGAATGCCGTGGGGCGCATCCTGCGAATGAGCGACTTCATGCCCGAGCTTTCAAGCTGGAATACCCCTGTGGTGTCTCCCTCGGAGAGCAGGTTAAAGGTCTCTCTGTCGTCCAGGTCTATGTTGGAGATGTCGATTTTTTCTCCGTAGTGCTGCTCTATGAGTTTCAGTGCAGTGTCTATGACAGTCAGGGTCTTGAGGCCAAGGAAGTCAAACTTTATGAGTCCGACTTTTTCCACGTCCTTCATGTCGAACTGGGTAACGGTTTCGCCTTCCTGCCCTTTGGTCAGTGGCAGGTATTCCATCATGGGCTTGTCAGAGATGACCACGCCTGCCGCATGCGTGGATGAGTGTCTCTGAAGCCCTTCCAGGGATTTGGCTATGGTCAGGAGTTTTGCGACCTGCGGCTCTTTTTTTTGGAGTTCTTTTAGCTGCGGCTCCATCTTTATTGCATCTTCCAGGCTGATGTTCAACCTGTCAGGCACGAGCTTGGCAATCCGGTCTACATCCTGGAAAGGCATGCCAAGGCCCCTGCCAACATCCCTTATGACAGCCTTGGCCTTCATCTGGCCAAATGTAATGATCTGGGCCACGTGGTCATCGCCGCCATAACGCCCGGTCACGTATTTTATGACCTCGTCCCTCCTGGACATGCAGAAGTCAACGTCGATATCCGGCAGGGACACCCGCTCCGCATTCAGGAACCGCTCGAAAAACAGGCCGTATTTCACAGGATCAATATCCGTGATCTTCATGCTGTATGCCACAAGAGAACCAGCGGCAGAACCCCTGCCAGGCCCCACTGGTATGCCCTGTTCCTTTGCCCAATTTATGAAGTCAGCGACTATGAGAAAATAGGATGCGAAGCCCTTTTCCTTAATAATATCAATTTCTTCCTGGAATCTCTCCCTGTAAACTTCCTCATGTTCCCGTATGCATTTTTGTATGGCAAGCCTTTCCTCAAAGCCCTGCCTTGCGCGTTTTTCAAATTCTTCTTCGTAGGAAAGGCTGGATTCCATCCTGAACACCGGAAAGTGGTGCTTGCCGGTCTCTATATCTACCTGGCACATGGACGCAATTTCGTCTGTAGCTGCTATGGCTTCCGGGCACCATGAGAACCTGGACAGCATCTCATCCTGATCTGCAAAGAACAGTTTGTCCGTTGAGAGTTTCATCCGTTTGGGGTCATTCACGGTCCTGCCTGTCTGGATGCACAACAGAACGTCGTGGGCCTCTGCATCTTCCCTGTTCAGGTAATGGCAGTCATTCGTGGCTACCACAGGAATGCCAAGGGTCTTTCCAAGGGAGAGGAGCGCCTTGTTCACCTCGTCCTGCTCCGGTATGCCGTTTTCCTGGAGTTCCAGGTAAAACCTGTCCTTGAATATGCTCGCATAGGTTTCTGCCAGCGCCCTTGCCTTCTTTTCATCGTGTTTGAGAAAGGCATGTGCAACTTCGCCATGGAGGCAGGCAGACAGGGCTATTATTCCCTGGTTGAGTTCGGTCAGCAGTTCCTTGTCCACCCTGGGCTTGTAGTAGAAGCCTTCAAAATTGGCCAGTGTTACGAGTTTAAGCAGGTTTTTATAGCCGGTATTGTTCATTGCCAGAAGTACCAGGTGGTAGGCTGCTTCACTCTGGTTGCGGGCGCTCTTGTCCTTCCGGTGGCCGGGTGCGACATATATCTCACAGCCGATAAGGGGTTTTATGCCGGCCTTGATGGCCTGCTGGTAGAACTTCAGGACCCCGTACATGCCACCGTGATCCGTAATGGCAAGACTGCCATATCCGTATTCTTTTGCCCTTGGAAACAGATCCTTCAGCCTTATGGCGCCATCCAGCAGGCTGTATTCGGTGTGTAGGTGCAGGTGCGTAAATTTCGCCATATTATTACCGTTTATTCCCATTCAATAGTTGCAGGAGGCTTGGAACTGATGTCATAGCAGACCCTGTTTACTCCCTTGACCTCGTTTATAATCCTGTTGGACATGCGTCCAAGCAGGTCATAGGGCAGCTTGGACCAGTCCGCAGTCATTGCATCCAGGCTGTCCACCACTCGGATTGCAACCACGTGGTCATAGGTTCTTTCATCTCCCATTACTCCTACAGTGCGTATTGGCAGGAGGACGGCAAAGGCCTGCCAGACCTTCCAGTACCAGTTCGATGTCTTCATTTCTTCCAGCACCAGCGCATCCGCTTCCCTGAGGATGTCGAGGCGTTCCCTGGTTATCTCGCCGAGTATCCTTATTGCAAGGCCGGGACCGGGAAACGGATGCCTGTTCACCAGCTCATGGGGCATGCCCAGCTCTTCGGCCACTTTCCTGACCTCGTCCTTGAATAGTTCTCTCAGGGGCTCTATGAGTTCCAGCTTCATCACATCAGGCAGGCCGCCAACATTGTGATGGCTTTTTATGGTTGCAGAAGGACCCTTGAAGGAGACACTCTCTATAACATCTGGATAGAGTGTGCCTTGTGCAAGAAAATCCACCTGGCCGATTCTGGATGCCTCTTCCTCAAATACCTTTATAAACTCCTGGCCGATTATCTTTCTCTTCTTCTCAGGGTCTGAAATGCCGTGCAGCTTTGACAAAAACCGTTCTTCTGCGTCCACGAATACCACGTTCAGGCCAAACTGCTTGAGAAACGCCAATACCACTTCGGGTTCATTTTTTCTAAGAAGGCCGTTGTTTACAAAGATACAGGTGAGCCTTGATCCTATGGCCCTGTTGATCAGCAGGGCGGTGACAGTGGAGTCCACCCCGCCGGACAGAGCACATATGACCCTGCCATTTCCAACCTTCTCTCTGATTGCTTCTATCGAGGATGACACGAAAGAGCTCATGTTCCAGTCAGGCGTGCAGGAGCAGACCCTGAACAAGAAATTGTCAAGCACATCCATGCCTATCTCGGTATGTGCTACCTCGGGATGAAACTGTACTCCGTAGATAGGCCTGCTCTCATGGGCCATGGCAGCAACCGGACATGATTCACTGTGGGCAATGATTTTGAAGCCAGGAGCCAGTTTTTCGACCCGGTCCCCGTGGCTCATCCATACCTGGTGCCCTACCTCTTTTTCTGCAAGGCCGTAAAAGATTTTATCCGGATCATCTATTATCAGCCTGGCATGGCCGTATTCCCGCCTGTCGCTTTTTTCTACAATTCCCCCAAGAAGCATGGTTGTCAGCTGCATGCCGTAGCATATGCCCAGGACTGGTATGCCCAGGTCGAACAGCTCCGTGGAAATTTTCGGGGCATCTCTGTCGTACACGCTGGATGGGCCGCCTGATAGAATAATGCCCCTGGGGGCCATGGCCTTTATCTCTTTTATATCTATGTTGAAGGGGTGTATCTCGCAGTAAACCTGCTCTTCCCTGACCCTCCTGGCAATAAGCTGGGTGGTCTGGGATCCGAAGTCAAGTACAAGGATATTCTGCATGTGGGATTGAGTCATTTCTACCTCGTATAATGGTTATGTGTGAGATTATCCATATTGTCTGATCTGGATTTATCGGTTTCTGTCAGGGGCCTACCTGTGGCCTGGATGTCATTGGCAGCAGGGGGATTACAATCTGAATGGTAACGGAAAATCGGGAAAATAAAAAGTCTATAAAGTTGAGAAGATTTATGGGCTGTGTTAAATTCAGTTATATGGAAAAGAAAGCAGAGGATGCTCAGGCTTCTGATTCTCAGGATAAGAACAAGGACCAGAGCCAGGGGCCGGGCCAGGATGACGCAGCTGGGGAATCTTCAGGGGTTCCTGAGGCTGATTCGGATAAACTTCCTTTTCCCTCCAGGGAAAATCTTGAAAAAGAGATAAGTGATTATCTTACAAGGAAGTATGGTGGCAAGGTAAAGGTCGTTTCTCAGATGGTATTCCCAGGCCAGGTACGTCCCCAAAAACAGGATTACAAGGAAGACTCTTCCGGCAGCAAGTCCAGCGTGCCCAGTTTTGACATAATGCCCGAGGAACTCGAGGCATACCTGGATGAGTACGTTGTCAAGCAGCAGACAGCCAAGGCAATTCTGGCAACAAAGGTATGCACACACTTCAAGAAGATAGCATATCTCGATAAAAAAGGCTGTGACAGGTTACCTGTTGGCAATATCAAGAATAATATCATACTCATAGGTCCAACCGGGGTGGGCAAGACATATCTTGTGAAGCTGATCGCTGCCAAATTAGGCGTGCCCTTTGTCAAGGGAGACGCCACCAAATTCAGCGAAACAGGATATGTTGGCGGTGATGTGGAAGACCTGGTCAGAGACCTGGTCAGGGAAGCTGATGGAGATATAGAAAAGGCTCAGTACGGCATAATCTACATAGACGAGATAGACAAGATCGCCTCTATGCAGGGCCTTAAGGGGCCTGATGTGTCCAGGGCAGGTGTTCAGAGGGCGCTTCTTAAGCCACTGGAAGAAACGGAGGTAGATCTCAAGACACCTCAGGATCCAATATCCCAGATCGAGGCCATAGAGCATTTTCGCAAAACCGGCATGAGGATGTGCAAAACAATAAACACCAGGCATATCCTTTTTATTGTGAGCGGGGCGTTTTCCGGCCTGGCAGACATCGTCAGGAAGAGGCTTTCCTCCCAGGGAATCGGGTTTGGCGCAGATGTGGATGCCGGTTCCGATATGGACTGGCTCAGGCAGGTTAAGCCCCAAGATCTGGTCGAATTTGGTTTCGAGAATGAATTCATCGGCAGGCTGCCGGTCATAGCGGTGCTGGACGAATTGACAGAGCAGGATCTGTTCGAGATCCTTATGAATCCCAGGAGTCCGGTAATAGTCAGCAAGAAACAGGATTTCAGGGCCTATGGCATAGATCTGAAGTTCGAAGCAGATGCCCTTCGCCTGATTGCCCATAAGGCCTGCCAGGAGAAGACAGGTGCAAGGGCCCTTGTCAGTGTCATGGAGCGTGCTCTTCTCCCATTTGAAAAGGTCATTCCTTCAACTGATATTGACTACCTGGTGTTAACCAGGGAGATGGTTCAGGATCCTGAGAGGGAATTGGCAAGACTTATTGCTGACGGCGGCGCAGCCATGAGGAGGCGCCATTACGAGGCCATCCTGGAGCAGGAAAGGCAGGAGATAATCGCCAGCCTTGAGCCAGGCATGTTTCCGCAGTGGCAGGAAGATGGCGTGGAACTTAACGATGTGCGCAGGAAGCTGATTGCCCATCTATGCATAAAAGAAGACCTTTCTGTTAACGAGGCCGCTGCCAATGTGCTGTTTTGGATACAGCAGATCAGGAGTTATGAGGCCTCTTTTTACAACAGGTGCAAGATAAAAATTACCTTTGAGGAAAGGGCCGTGGACAGGATTCTTGATGCATGCCGGTTCGATCCTTCAACCCTTTACATGCTCAATGAGCGTCTGTCCAGCATTCTTGAGTATGGTCTTAGCCTCATCCGGGAAAAGACAGGCCAGGACAGTTTTACTGTGCCTGCAGAGGCGGTGGACAACCCGGAGCTGTTCATAAATCGCCTTATCCGCGTCTGCTACGAGTCTGCAAAGTAGGAGAAACCCCATGAGATCAAGACCCGTGGTATTGCTGGTGGACCACATACCAGAGACCAGGCCTGTATTCGAGCAGGCAGCCCAGACCTTTCCGTTTGAGCTGGCCATGGCTGAGGATGGCCAGGCAGGTTATGATGCCGCAATGGAGACAAAACCCGATATTATTGTTATCAGGCAAAATGTTCCCATTCTGAATCCGCAGTCCGTGAGCATTCTCCTGAAACAGTCTCCTGAAACCAGCAAGATTCCTGTCATAGTAATTTGTACACACCTAACCGATGAAGAAAAGGAAAAATTTCAGGATGCAGGTTGTAATGACTGTATAAAAGATCCTGTTTCCGTTGATGCCTTAATCCTCAAGATACAGGAGTGGCTGTAATTATGATGTTTCCAGAATACAGGCCGAGAAGGCTCAGAAGAACAGAATCCCTTCGCTCCATGGTGCGGGAAACCTCTGTGTCCAGAGAGCACCTCATATATCCCATGTTTGTTGCTCCTGGCAAAAAGTTGCGCCAGGAAATTTCATCTATGCCCGGTGTCTTCCAGCTTTCGGTGGACATGGCGGTAGAGGAGGCAAAGGAGGCACATGCCCTTGGCCTGCCTGCCCTGCTCCTGTTCGGTCTTCCTGAAAAGAAAGATGCAAAAGGCTCCCATGCATGGATCAAGTCAGGTATTGTGCAAAAGGCCATAGAAGCCATAAAAAAGGCTGTGCCCGATATTCTCGTGATAACAGATGTATGCCTGTGTGAATATACATCTCACGGGCACTGTGGGCTGCTGTGCAAGGTCAAGGGAAAAGGCGGTGACTCTGTCTTTGTTGACAATGATGCCACCCTTGAACTGTTGCAGAAAATAGCGCTTTCCCATGCCAGGGCAGGTGCTGATATGGTTGCTCCATCCGACATGATGGATGGCAGGGTAGGGGCCATAAGGGAGGCCCTGGATGACAACGGCTACGAACATATACCCATCATGTCCTATGCAGTGAAATATGCTTCCAGCTTTTACGGGCCGTTCAGGGATGCGGCGGAATGCGCTCCTCAGTTTGGTGACAGGAGTGCATACCAGATGGATTGTGCCAACAGCCGCGAGGCCTTGAGAGAGGCCACCCTGGACATGGAAGAAGGTGCGGATATCCTTATGGTCAAGCCTGGAATGCCTTATCTGGATATAATAGGCCTTCTCAGGCAGGAATTTACGCTGCCAATAGCCGCCTACCAGGTCAGTGGTGAATACGCAATGATAAAGGCGGCAGCAGCCAATGGCTGGCTGGATGAAAAGAGGGTGATTTACGAGTCACTGCTTTGTTTCAGGCGCGCGGGGGCCGATATCATTATAACCTATTTTGCCAAGGATTTTGCACAGGCCTTTTGACAGGCCTGGCTGGCCCAAGGCCCTTTCAAGCTTACAACATCGTGGGTACAGGGTCTTTCTCATGGGCCAGGCAGTGGCCCTGTTTGGGACCTGGGTCCAGGGCACTGCCCAGAGGTGGCTGGTCCTGGAAATCACGAATTCGACCTTTTGTGTTGGTCTGCTGGGCATGGTTACAGGGCTCCCGATACTCCTTTTTGCTTTGATCGGGGGAATGCTGGCAGACCGCGTTCCCAAGATTTCCTTTCTGATTTTTATCCATTTCATGCTGATGGCACAGGCCCTGTGTCTCGGCCTTCTTGTTGAATCAGGCGATATCACGTTTTCGCTGGTGCTGCTTCTGGCCTCCATGCTGGGGGTCGGTATGGCCTTTGAAGTGCCTGCAAGGCAGTCACTGGTATTTGACCTGGTGGGACGAAAGGATATTACCAACGGCATTGCTATCCATTCTGCTGCCTTCAACCTCGCAAGGTTTGGAGGGCCGACCCTGGCCGGTTTTTTCATGAGTGCGGGCTTGATGGCGGGCTGTTTTTTCTTCAAGGCGTTTTCGTCCCTGTGCATAATTGCCTCTCTTCTGTATATCAGGAGGGCCTATTCCAGATTCAATAGTCCTCCAGGCAATGGCGGCATTTCTGCAATTGATGCCATAAAAGAGTCTCTGGCGTTCGTGGCCCATCACCGGCTCCTCTCCAGGGTACTCATTGCAATAATATTTTTTGGCATCCTGCTTCTTCCCTATTCCATCCTGCTTCCTTCTCTTGGCAGGGATGTGCTTGGCCTTGGCGCACGGGATTACGGGCTGATGTGTGCTGCCAATGGCCTTGGTGCCCTTGCCGCTGCGGTTTTTGTTGCAGCCTTTGGGCACAGGGGCAGAAGAGAGCGTTGGTGGTGGGCCGGTTCTTTCCTGTTTCCTGTATCTATAATGGCGGTCTCGTGCGCCCATAATTTTATACAGGCTTCCATTTTCCTGTTTGCAAGCGGTTTTGTGATGGTGGTGGCATCAACCAGCGCGTTGAGTATTCTCCAGATAGAGAGTTCCAATGAGTTAAGGGGCAGGGTAATGGGCCTGTTTTCCACCTGCTTCATGGGTCTCTTTCCCTTTGGTTCTTTTTTTCAGGGCCTGGCTGCCCAGGAATTTGGCATACGTGCAACCATGATGGCGTGTTCGAGTCTGGCCCTTGCCGCGAGCCTGTTGCTGTTCATGTCCAAGTCCTGGTCAGGCTCAACATAATCCGGGATCATTGCTCACAGGTCATGGTATCTCCAGCACCCTTAAGGCAGGTACAAATAAGCCGGTTGTGCATAAATGCATTCTGTTCCGCGATTAATGGCAGCTCAACAGGATAAATAGAGGAGTTATATGTTATGGCTACCGTATTGGATATCCTCAGGGAAACGAAAAAGGACAACTGCGGCGAGTGCGGATTTCCCACCTGCCTGGCATTTGCTGCTGCAGTACATTCCGGCGGCGTATCTAAATCACGCTGCCCATACGTGCAGGCAGAGGAAAGCCCTGGGACACAAGATTCTAACATGCGGCCGGATCCTGAGACAGCCCTTGCCAGGGAGCTGCGATCAAAGGTCAGAAACCTGGACCTGTCGGCCCGTGCTTCAGGCCTTGGCGGGCAGCTGGTGGATATGGATGGGGAAAAGGCACTGGCACTTGATTATCTTGGCAGAAAGGTCTTTATCTCAGCAGGGCGCGTATGGTCTGAGCATGGCGATGAGCTGGAGACCAGAGACCAGATACTGCTTTACAACTATCTTTTTTTCGGAGGAGAAGGCCCTTTGACAGGAGAGTGGCTGGGGCTTGAGTCATTCCCCAATTCCATCTCCAAGGTAGTCACTCTTAAAAAATACAGTGAAGACAAGCTGGCTGAGGCCTTTAAGGGCAATGCCAAGGCGCTTGCAAATAGGTGCAGCAGGCTTGGCGGTAAGCCTGTGGAACCATGTCATGCAGATGCATGCATCCGGGTCCCCGTGCTTCCCAAGATCCCTGTGCAGATACTGTTCTGGGACGAGGATGAAGAAGATGGTTTTCCCCCAAAGGTAAAGCTGCTTTTTGATCAGCGTGCCCTGGATTTTCTGGATATAGAATCCCTGATATTTGCAGCAGAGAGGCTGGCCGAGACGCTTATTGCTGATTGATTAACGGGAAAGCGCCTGCCTGATGGATTTGGGGAACCTGCAAAGTAGCCTTTCATCTTCCATGATCAGGCCTATGCCGAGATCCAGGCCTCCTGTCCTGATCACTACATAGCCCGGTGCATCTATTATTCTGTTTTCACCTGTAATTTTTGAGATATGCAGACTTCCGTTGGTGCACAGTTCGGCTATTTGTTTCATTGATAGATCAATACAGTTTCTGGATGCCCTGTTACCGAATCGCTGGATGAATACAGTGGTTGGTTTGAGAAAGCCAGCCACAATCCGCATGAATGGCAGGCCGCAGCGCACAAACGAATCTCTCTGAAACCATGGCCCGTCCTGCTGTCTGCGGAACAGGAATGCCTGCCGTCTGAAGGCGTATATCTGCCAGGGGCTGAACCCTGTGGCATCCATGCCGAATCTCTTTTCCAGAAATGCCAAGAGACGGTCTCTGTCTTTATCGTTTAATAATTCTGGCAAGGAAGAATCCGACTGATCGGACCTTGTGGGGATAAAACCTCCTTGCCAGTCTGACCCTGCTGTCATATTCCTGTTTCCTGAATTTGTCTATGCCTGGAGACCATGTAACAGGTGGTTCCCAGTGTGTAATTTCAGCATCCCTTTTCTGAAGAAGGTAATGTAAAACACCCTCGTTTTCCTCGACATTGAGTGTACAAGTGGAATATACCATGACTCCACAGTGGCGCAGCAGATCAAATGCCCTCAAGATCAGGGCTTTCTGGATGGCAGGCAGGTCTGTTTTCCCGCAGCGCATGTGTCTTATGCGTCCTGCAGGATCTATCCTGTATCTTCCTATACCACTGCAGGGCGCATCAACCAGGACCTTGTCAAACTGGATATTCGATGTGTAATGCTCACCCCTTGCCTGGGTTACAATGGTGTTGGTGATGCCAAGCCTCTTGATGTTGGCCATAAGGGCTGTCAGGCGTCCGAGTTTTCTGTCATTGGCGACAACAAGTCCCATATCACGCATGAGTTGTGCCATATGGGTGGATTTACCTCCGGGAGCTGCACACAGGTCCAATACCCTGTCGGTCCTGCCTGGAGACAGGGCCAGTACCGGAAGACATGAGGAGAGGGCCTGGGGATAAATCAGCCCAAGGTAGTAGGCAAGCAGCTGCCTTGACGGGTCCTGTTTCTTTATCAGCAGTAATTCGGGGATGCAGGTATCTTCGGAGATTATCCCGTCCCTGGCCAGAAGATTTTTTACCATAGCCATACTGGTCTTCAGGGTGTTTATCCTGAAGTATAAGGGCATTGGCCTTCTCAGGTCCTCGAGGTATTCCTGGAAATCCGGGATGACGCCGCTGTAATCTTTCAGAAAGGAGTCAAACGGGTCCATGGGACAAGTTGCCATGTTGATAAGCAGCTATGCCAGATTGATGCCCCTGCCTTGAGGCAGCTGGCTCATTTGACAGACCTTTTTTTCTTCCCGGTGGATTTTTTCTTTTTGGAGGCAGGTTTACCGGGCTTTTGGGGATCTTCCAGGATCCCATTCAGGAAATACTGGCTGATTTGGGTAGCTGCAGTTTTCACACTGTATTTCTTCCTGGAAGAAAGCACCCAGAAGCGGGACATTTCATCCATGGCGCCGAAGAATGATCTCTTGAAAATGCCCGGCTTTACATCTTGCCTGAAAATGCCCTGCTGCTGCCCTTCTTTCAGTATCTGGGCAATGATGTGGAGGTATTCTGCGAATTTACGGTTTTTGTATTCCTTGATGAATTTGCTGCTCTGTCTCAGCTCGACCTGTATAAGCTCAGCAAGATCCTTGTCTTTTTCTACAAGGCTCAGGTGCAGCAGGGCGAAATGGTAGAGTTTCTCTCTGGGATCATCGTACTTGGCAATCTCCTGTTTGACCCTGGCGATGATCTTGCCCATTTCTTCTTCGAAGATGGTTATGAGAATGTCGTACTTGTTGTTGAAGTAAAGGTAAATGGTGCCATCGGCAACATTTGCCTCTTTTGCAATTTCAGCTATACGTGAATTGAAAAAGCCGTTTCTGGCAAATACCTTTATGGCTGCCTGGATTATCCTTCCATGTTTATCGGCTACTTTCATATAATCTTCGACTTTTTATGTTACAGTTATTCTATGGAGGGCGAAAAAAAGTGAATAAGTATTCATTCAATATTACATTTTTCGTCTGATTGTCAAGAGAAAATAGTCACGTAATAATCGATCAGCCTGTAATTTGGGGATTCTTAAGACAAATTGTCTAATATATTTTTAGAAAAGCTGAATGATGAATCAGTTAATGGATGAAAAAATTGAATAATGAGAATAGGGTCATATACTGATTCTTTGATATTGCCGTTAGATAGGATAACGGTTTTGGGGATGGTCAATCACCTTATAAATCAGATAGTTATATGTGACAGGGATACTTCTCAAGAAGCCCATGAGATGGAGGCGTAATTCACATTTATATTAGTATCACTTTGTGTCTTTCATGACCTTCGTGGTAAACAAGCTTTTTGAAATTAATCCAAAATCGTTAGCCCTGATTTTTTGAGAAATTACGGGTAAAGTTGTGTGGATTATGTTTGCAGGTGCAGTGCTTTCTATCCTGGCGGAAATCTGTTCAGCAGTCTGATTTCCACCTGGCTTCCTTCCTTTTTCTGTGAAACACCTTCTGGAAGCACAATTACCGCATTGGCAAAGGCGATTCGTTTCAGCCTGCTGGATTCGCGCAGGGGCGAGGCTACAAGATTCCGTCCTTGCCACCATGCTCTGGCCAGAATAAGCTGGGTCCAGTCACTCCGGCCCTTAAGCCTGGCATCAACAGTGCCTGTGGCAGGCTGAGGGAATGTGGCCTGGATGCCCATGAGCCTCAGAATGGCCGGCAACGCAATGAACAGGAATGCTACATAGTTGGAAGGCGGGCCGCCGGGCAGATTAAAGAAGAATTTGTCACCCATTCTTCCCATGCACACACCCTTGCCCGGTCCTATTCTGCAGCGTTTGAACATGAAATTCACCCCGATTTTCTCCATAATGGAGATTACCATGTCTCGATCTCCATCCAGCACCCCGCCGCTGGTAATCACCACATCATTTTTTTCAGCGAGTTTTGTCAGGATTGTTTCCAGCTGTCCCGCATCGTCCCGGCACAGCTCTGTTCCGCATTCGATACCAAATAATTTCAGCCATGCTGCAATAGTGGCCCTGTTGCTTGGGAATATCTTGCCCTGTATCGTCCCGGCACCTTCTTCCGCCAGCTCACTTCCTGTGGCAAGCACTGATATCCTTGGCTTGCGGTAAACCCAGACCCGGCTTACACCGGCACCGGAGATCAGGCCTGCAATCCCGGGAGTAATAAGGGTGTTTTCCTGGATTACCTGTTCTCCTTTCCTGATATCGCTTCCCCTTGGAAGAATATTTCTGCCTGGCTCGGAGTTGGCCAGTGCCTTGACCCTTTTGGGTCCGTCGGAAAGGGTAAGTTCCTGAGGAAGCACGGCTGTGGCTCCTGGTGGAACAGGTGCCCCTGTCATGATCTTGATTGCCTGTCCTGGCTGCAGATAGCTGAATGTATTGTCACCTGCAGTGATGATGTCTGTTATCTGAAGAGATACCGGGTTATCCGGGCCTGCCTGTTTTACATCGTCAGATCTTATTGCAAAACCGTCTTTTAGGGAGGATGTGTCAGCGGGTGCATTAACACATGCGAATACAGGCCGGCTTAACACTCTGCATACGGCATTGCCGGAAGATATGCATTCCTCTTCCATGGGCGATAGGGATTTGATCAGGCCTATGGCCTCTTTAAATGAAATCATAAGCAGTCGAAAGGAAGAAAAGACTATACAATTTGGGGCATCACTTTATCAAACATAAATTCTGAAATCGTTTGCCAGGCATTCCGGGTCAGTGCGTTTGATCTTCTATGTCAATGGATGCCAGGAATTTTTCCATGGTGCTGATGCGCGGCATAAAATCCGCGTCTTTCAATGAATCTATATATTGACCTACATCCTTGATCTGCTTTTCAAGGCCATTGATATCCTTGCTGCATGTCCAGATGCTGTCCGGAGCCTGTTTTATGGAAATTTTTTGGATGAAGGAGATTACGTACTTGTCCTGATTTGCCAGACCCATAAAATAGTAATGCAGGTTATCAGGGCCTATGCATGAAAGGTTCTTTGTAATCCTCCCGATGAATTCTATTCCCGCGCCATCCTGCAGTTTCAGAACAGATGGCCTTGCTGCCAGGTCGTTGAGCCCGGGCTGGGGAGGCAGAATAGGAAGGGGAGGAGAAAAATCTGCAGTCTTTTTGTAGATCATTCTCTTTATGCGGTTTATCGCGATTTTGATAGTAAAATCGTTTTTTTCCAGCCACATGTCAATGTAATCCCGTGCTGGGAATATCCTCATTACATCTCTGCCATTTACTGTAAGTGCAATATGCGAGGGATAGGGTGGTGTTTTGACGAGCCCGTGTGAGGAAAAACCCTGGGCAGGTACCAGTCTCAACCGCACATTGCCCTGGAGGATGCCAGGCTTGAAATGGACCTGGTCCGGAAACAGATGCACAGGTGCGGTCTTCAGGGGCAGTAGTTTCCTGTCCTTAACCATGTACAGCCTTGCAACCTTTCGGGTGGGACAGCACATGGGATCGCCAGGGGCATGAGTCACCATGCCGACAGTCAGGATGCCGTGTTTTTCAATGCCAAGATATTTTACTTTGACACGGTCCCCCAGGCTTGCCCAGGCCCTTGGTTGCCATTTACCTTTTTCATTTACAAGGAAATAAAGCCTGCGGAAATTGCCGCTGCCACCAGTGCTGTAGGCTATTACCAGCGCTGCCACCTTTGTGCCTTTCCATGAGCCGATGACCACGGGCTCAAGCAGTTGCGCATTAAATTTTGATGTTGTTCCTTTACCTGTGATGGCAGAGAACTTGCCATTTTTCAGGACTATGATTCCGCCAGGAGCATTGTCCAATGGATAGGTGAGGTTGTAAAATGCCCTGACGGCTGGTTCCGGAACCGGGGTTTCAGCCCAGGCATATGTGTGAGCAGTAATGATGATAAGAGAGTTTAAAAACAAGAGGAGTTTTTTGGCTGATGACGGCAATTTCAGTGCCTCCGGATAATTTTTTAGCTATTTGGTCAGTAATTGACATCCAACCTTGTATATTTTTAAAGATATTACAGTGGATCTAAATCCACCACCTATTTATGAGAATCTTTTTAAATCAGATGATTACAGCAGAAAATTAATATCGTTTTGATGAAAAGTAAAATAGTTTAACATATTGAAACATCAATATATTATCAATTTTGATGGACTTCAAATCTTGACAATTTTTCCCATTTGGATATACTAATTCCTTCAATTCAGGGCCCATAGCTCAGTTGGTCAGAGCCACCGGCTCATAACCGGTTGGTCCCAGGTTCGAATCCTGGTGGGCCCAATTTGGGTTTTATGGAGTTTCGGATCTGCCAGGGTGTAACAACAACATGTTTCATATTGCGGAGTTATTCATAACTATAGGGTCTATGACAGGTGCAATTCAGATATTGCACCTTTTTTAATGCGGTAAATGCTTATGGTTCCCACTGTAAATGATATAATCGAGGAACTCTTCTCATGGGCTCCGGAGGAGCTTGCGGAGGAATGGGACAATGTAGGTCTTCAGGTAGGTTATCCACACTGGCCTGTAAAAAATGCGGTCATTGCACTTGATGTTACACCAGGGGTCTTGGCATTTGCATTGCAAGTAAAGGCTGACATGGTAATTTCCCATCATCCCATGATTTTTACACCACTTACCCGTTTAGATCTTTCTGAGACAACTGCCCGCCTACTGGCGGGTTTTTTGCGTCATGAGATATCTGTGTTTTCCATGCATACCAACCTGGATTCTGTTCCGGGGGGAGTAAATGACAGGCTGGCCAGTCTGCTTGGTCTTGAGGATCTCGAGCCACTTGTTGAAAATGCACTTGTCAAGGGTGCCGGCCTTGGCAGGGTCGGGACACTTGAAAGGCCGGTCAGCGCCAGCGAGTTTGTAGAGCGTATTGGCACAGTTCTGGACCGCCAGGTCCTGGCGGTTGCCGGGGCCTTAAGCGGGCCGGTGGAGACAGTGGCGCTCTGTTCAGGGTCTGGTTCCTCTCTCTTCAGAGAGGCAGTCAACAGGGGGGCTGATGTGTACGTGTCTGCTGAGCTAAAACATAGCACTGCAAGAGAGGCGGAGGCTCGCGGCATTATGGTGGTAGATGCCGGGCATTTTGAGACCGAGCGGCCTGTTGTCTATGATATAGAAAAATTTCTCAGTCAAGCAGCCAAAGACAGGAACTGGGATTTTGAGGTTCAGGTATTCGAAGGCGAAAGGTCACCTTTTACATTTTACTGCAATAGTACTCCAGTGCGGTCTGCTTGAAAGTTTATAATTATCTTCAAAGGGGAAAATAAATTGAGACCAGAACTTTCCACACTCATCAAGCTTCAGGGTATAGATCTTGAAATCAGGAAGCTGGGAAATGATAAGCTCGAGCTTCCCAAGCGGCTGAATGCCATAAAGGAACTGATGGAAGAAAAAGACGCTGAAGTGGCAGAATTAAAGGATAGGCTCGCAGACCTCCGTACGAGAAAGACAGAGGTGGAAGATGAGCTGGAACTTGAGGCAGAACGGCTTAAAAAGTCCCAGCAGAAGATGAGTTCCGTAAAGAACAGCAGGGAATATCAGGCCCTCTCCAAGGAGATAGAGGATATAAAGAAGTCCAACAAGGCAAGAGAGGATGAAATTATCCAGCTTGATGAGGAGATAGACCGGTTAAAGAAAGAGGTCAAGGAAAAGAACAAGGAAGTAGACAAGCTAAAAAAAGAGGCGGCAGCCGAGCAGAAAAATATTGCCAAGGCGGAAAAGGAGATAGATGCTAAGATCGTCTCGCTTTCTGCAGAACATGACGAGGTTGCAGATAAGGTCAAGCCCGATCTCATGGCGCGTTACAAATTTCTTTCGGAAAAGAGGGAGGGCATTGCATTGGCGGCTGTGGACGAGGGAATATGCAGCGCATGCAACATGAACATTCCCCCGCAGATGTATAATGAGCTTCTTAGGGATGAAAAGCTACTGTTCTGTCCGTCGTGCCAGCGGATAATCTATGCATTGAAAGTTTGATATTAACCGTGACTGAAGAAGCCTTTCCTGCCTTTGGCAGTCCTCGGAGTTGTATCTGCTTGCCTGAGGGGTTTTGGTGTAAGGTTTAGTGTAGCAGGATATACTCCTTTATGCTTGAATTTCATTTTTGTTCAGCGGACAGCAAGCTTGCTGATTGCGCACAAGCAGTACAGGCATTAAATTGAATCAAGGCCTTGAAAGAGGATGGCTGATCGCCTGCATTTATTGACAGGAGGAAAGTCCGGGCTCCACAGGGCAAGGTGGTTCGTAACGCGAACCGGGGGTAACCCCAGGGAAAGTGCCACAGAAAATATACCGCCTCTTTTATGAAAGGGGTAAGGGTGAAAAGGTGAGGTAAGAGCTCACCAGCTGCATGGGTGACCATGCTGGCTTGGTAAACCCCGCCTGGAGCAAGACCAAATAGGGAGACGCCTGAAGGCTGCCCGCCTGAGTCTCCGGGTAGGTTGCTTGAGGTGCCAGGCGACTGGCATCCCAGATGAATGATCATCGTTCTGCGACAAACGCAGAATACAGAACCCGGCTTATAGTCCTTTTTCAAGGCTTTTTCTATATGCTTCTTCTCCCGAATCCTGTCATGGCTGGATGACCTGCCGGCCTGGTAGGGAATGGGCGCTTATTTTCTATGAGGGAGTTTTTTTCTCCATGTATTTCAGCCATTTTGCGAGGTAACCTCTCATGGCAAATTTCACTCCGGTTGATATAAAGAAAAGAAAAGGTTCCAGCCGGCCTGTAACCATGCTTACGGCCTATGACTGCAGTTTTGCAAGGATGATAGACGCGGCTGGCATAGATGTTATCCTGGTTGGAGATTCTTTAGGAATGGTGGTTCTTGGTTACGATTCTACCGTGCCAGTGACCATGGATGAAATGTTGCACCATTGCAGGGCGGTCTCCAGGGGTGTGAGCAATGCGCTTCTGGTTGGCGACATGCCCTTCATGTCTTACCAGGTCAGCATAGAGGATGCCCTGTTTAATGCAGCCAGGTTTTTGAAGGAGGCTGGCTGTGATGCAGTTAAGCTGGAGGGAGGCAGGACGATGGCGCCTGTGATAAAAAGGCTGGTTACTGCTGGCATCCCGGTCATGGGGCATGTTGGGCTTACTCCTCAGACGGCTTCCAGCCTTGGTGGTTTCAAGGTCCAAGGTCAGGATATTGACCAGGCCAAGGCCATCTACGAAGATGCGATGGCCGTGGCAGACGCAGGTGCCTTTGCCGTTGTGCTGGAGTGCATTCCTTCAGCCCTGTCATCGCTTATCACCAGTGATATTGATATACCAACCATAGGTATTGGAGCAGGGCCGCACTGTGACGGCCAAGTCTTGGTGACAAACGATCTGCTGGGTCTTTATGAGAAATTTACACCCAGGTTCGTGAAGAAATACGTCAACCTGGCCCCTCAAATAAGCGAGGCGCTTCTGTCTTTCAAGAAAGAAGTGGAAGCCGGGGATTTTCCGTCTCCGGAGGAGAGCTTCCCTGGAGGAGAAGAGGCAGTCCAAGCGATACGGGAGAAGGCGGAGGCATAACCATATTCCTGTTGCCTGAACAGTATTTTAAGACAAGGAGGCGCGAGCCGGCTCCCCGGCTTTTTGCTACTTTCTTTTTCTATTGGCCCGTCTTTTGCCAGCGCGTTCGCACTTTCTTTTGCAGTTGTTGCAGATTGCCGGCTGTGTTGGCCTGGTGGGGTTTTTTAAGCAGTACATATCATCTCCTTTTCCATCCGTTAATGCAGCATGGCAAATGAATCATCCTTCGCATAATGTTAAAGCAAAAAACGTGCCGTTGTTATAAATTGAGGAATGCCTATTTATGTAATATGTTGAAATTACGTGAGAATTTTCGCTAAAGATCGTATGGATCTTTCTTGGTTTGTGCCTTAACTGTTTAAGTAAGATTTGTTTTATGTGGCAATATTGTCACACCTGTTCTTGGAATTGGCTGATATTGTCCATCCTGTCAGTTAATGGGCAGGTCATGCAGTGAATCTCCGGCAATGCAATACCAGTGGTGTCCAATGATCAAATAGCAGATTAAATGTGCGGGCAGTGAAAATTTCTATTGCAAATTAACAGGATTTGAGAGTAAATAGATATGTACAGATAATCACAGCTTCCATCAACCATGACTGAAGAGAGTAAAACCATTGAAAAGAGGAGAAAGGTACTTGTTCCTTCTCCATGCAGGCTTAACAGCGCAGGCATGCGGATAGTTTGTCCTGAATGCGGTAATGATCAGGACTTTTTCGAAGTTGCCCAGGAAGTAACCATAACTACCCGTTATGTCCAGAATTCTGATGGAAGTTTCACCCCGCAGAGTGATGAATCCACTATCCTTGGAGACATCAAGCTCTTTTGCGGAGAGTGTTACGCAGATCTATCTCAGTATTATCAACGCTTTGCGGAGATGATTTTTTGAGAAGTGCCGCATCCCGCCTTATCATCAAATCCAATAGTGAATTTTTAAAAAGATACCACGAACTGAAGCAGGGAGACGTGGTTGCCTGCATGGTGAACATGGGTATAGGCCAGGAATATCTGCTGCTGGACCTGGTGCAACGGGGGATAAAAGTGTTTCCTGCGCCTGTTGCCCAGGTGGCATCAAGGTCCAAGTGCTGCCAGGCAGAGCTGTTTCAGCGCTGGATGCATCCCCTGACCAGGATTGTCCGGAAGCGGTCAGACATGGTCAGGCTTGTCGAACTTTATGCGAGTGAGGGTGTGGAGGATGTTATCACCAAGCTGGACAGGTCTGACTGTGGCCTCGGGATCTGCAAATGGCGATCTGCCGAAGACCTTTTCAGTAACGTGGTTTTTTCATCCAGGCCGCCCTATCCGTTTGTCGTACAGCCTTTTATACCAGGTTGCCGGGACATCAGAGTGGTCTGGATAGGTGATATGTACAGGGAAGCATATTGGCGGCAAAATTCGCATGGTTTCAGGAATAATCTTCATTTTGGTGGAAGCTCTGGGGAATACAGCCTTGAGCCACTGGAGGAGGCTATCTGCAGCGCGGTTATGAAGCGGGGTGATTTTCCATACGCTCACATAGATCTTCTCAAAACAGATAATGGAAAGGTATTTTTTTCTGAGATCAGCCTGTTCGGTGGTTTAAAAGGCGCTTTAATAGACGACAGGGCAGCCGCAGACATGAGGGATGCGGTCCTGAAAGGTTTTTTACAGGCCTTGGAGCGCCGGGATGATACCGCATGAGGCATAATGCTATGGCAGAACTGAGTGAGAGCAAGTTCTTCACGCCGGAAATGAGGGATCTCGAGTCCAGGCTGGGTTACGAGTTCCGGGACAGGCAGCTTATTGTCCAGGCGCTCACCCACCGGTCATGTTTGTCAGATGGGGCGGAATCCCTGCATGATAATGAAAATATGGAATTCCTTGGTGATGCTGTTTTGGAGCTTGCAATTAGCGAGATGCTTTACAGACATTTTGCAGACAGGTACAGAGAAGGCGATCTGACCAAGATGAGGGCATATCTCGTGAGTGAGCCCAGGCTTGCAGAGAAGGCAGGGAAGTTAGGCCTTGGCAATGTGCTGCAGTTGAGCAGGGGAGAGGAAAAGAGCGGAGGCAGGGAAAGGCCTTCTATCCTGGCAGATGCGTTTGAGGCAGTAACCGGGGCAATCTTTTTGGACGGTGGATTTGAGGCAGCGCGTTCTTTTTTGGAGAGGCAGTTTTTGCCTTCCATCGAGCTTGTTCCGCACAGAGGCCTGCTGAATGATTACAAGAGTAGGCTTCAGGAGTTGACCCAGAAGTATTTTCATTTTGTTCCGAGTTACAGGACGATTTCTGTGTCCGGCCCGGACCATGACAGGACCTTTGAGGTAGGTCTCTTTTTTAGCGGTCGGGAGGTCTCCAGGGGTACCGGCCGGACAAAGAAAGAGGCCGAGCAGAAAGCCGCAAGGATGGCTATAGAAAATTTTGAAGGGATCACTTCTGAAAATGGAATCAGATAGCGATCGATATGAACAAGATAGGAATTTCAGGTCAGGATTTGTCGGGATAATAGGCGCGCCCAATGCTGGCAAATCAACGCTGCTTAACAGCATACTCGGGGAAAAAGTCGCTATAACTACTCCGAAACCGCACACTACCAGGAGTCAGATTCGGGGTATACTGACTGGCAGGAATTTCCAGATAGTCTTTGTTGACACACCGGGCATTCATCATGCCAAGAAATTACTGAACCAGACGCTGGTTAAGGCAGCTGAACGTGCGGTGGAGGATGTTGATCTGCTGCTTTATATTGTAGATGTCACCAGCAGGAGACGTAAGGAAGACGCGGCAGTGCTTGAGCTCATAAAAAGGCTCAAGAAGCCCGTTATCCTTGTTCTGAACAAGATTGACAAGGTCGCCAGGGAAAATCTACTGCCTCTCATGGATGAGATGAGTCAGATGTACCCATTCGTGGCAGTTGTTCCTATTTCTGCAAAGTATAGGGATGGCGTGGACATACTTCTTGATGAAATACTGAAACATCTGGATGAAGGCCCTAAATATTACGATTCCTCCACAATAACAGATCAGTCCATAGAGACCGTAATAGAAGAACTGATCAGGGAAAAGATCTTTCTGCTGGCTGAGCAGGAGGTCCCGTATTCTACCTCAGTAAAGGTGGAGGATATCCAGGAATATCCTGATAAGATTATTACAAGGGTTGTTATCTATGTGGAAAGACCCTCTCAGAAAGGCATAATCATAGGACGGCATGGAAAGTTCATAAAAAAGGTCGGCACCATGGCCAGGATTGAACTGGAACGGCTTCTGAACAAGAAGGTACATCTGGATCTCTGGGTGAAAGTACTGAAAGACTGGTCGAAAAACGAAAAATTTCTGCGCCGTCTGGGATTTTTTGACAAATAGACTGTGTGGGACATTTTTGTCTCATTATGCCTGCTGTCTTACTGGGACATTTTTGTCCCGAGTATGGATTGTTTTTATTTTCAAGTCTGCTTTTTGATCCCATCTTCCTGGAATAACAGTATATTTTATTGCAGGAATTCCATGGCACAGTTCGTGCATTTACCTCTGTGAAATGTGGAAAAATTGGATGAGATTTTTAACATGGGAAGGATAGGGATTCTTTTAACGTAATGAATGTTTCTCAAAGGACCATCAGAAATGAAGTGGCAGTCGACGGTATAGGGCTGCATAGCGGGCAGAAAGTCTCTGTAAATATCAAGCCTTCCGGGGAGGGAACGGGTATCCGCTTCGTGAGAACGGATGTATCATCAGGGAAGGATATCCTCGCTACTGTAGACAACGTCGTCGATTGCCATTTTGCTACCACCATAGGCAATGGTGTATGCAGTGTTTCCACCATAGAACATCTCATGGCGGCGTTTTCGGGAATGGGTATAGACAATGCCACTGTGGAAGTAGATGGTCCAGAAGTTCCTGCACTGGATGGAAGTGCCGGTGCATGGGTACTCCTGTTGAACAGGGCGGGCTTGAAGGCCCAAAAGCAACCCAGGCGTTATATTGAGATGGTTGAGGAGGTGTCCTTTACCGAGGGTGACAAAAAAGTCACACTGTCACCATCCGGCACATTTTATGTGGATTTCACAATTGATTTTCCACACCCTGCCATCAGGGCCCAGCGCTTCAGGGGAGAGATAAACAGGAAGGTCTTTGAGCATTCTGTAGCACGCGCCAGGACTTTCGGATTTCTGAAAGAGGTGGAAGCCTTACATAGAAATGGTCTTGCTCTTGGAGCTTCCCTGGACAATGCAGTTGTAATAGGCGTGGAAAAGGTCCTTAACAGCGAAGGCCTGCGTTTCTCAGATGAATTCGTAAGGCATAAGGTGCTTGATCTCATCGGTGACCTATACCTGCTGGGAGCCCCACTGAAAGCAAAGGTAAAGGCAGTAAAGAGCGGTCATGAGCTGCACTGCAATGTCACCAAATTTCTCATGGAGAACCCGTCTGCATGGCGGCTATCCGGTGCCGAGCCTGATTATCCTGCCTGGACATCCAGGTGGGGATACTCTCTGACCCCTGATTTTGCAGCAGCAGCCACGGCGTAACTGGTGATTAATTAGGTCATATCCTGTTCTTGGCTGTTGTTGTGCCTGTTATCTTGTAAGCGTTCACAGGATACCACATCTGCTGTGTTGGCGGGCGCTTGAAGTACAGGGAGTACGACTGCGCACCCGCCGCCTTGCGTCTGCGGCACCCTGTGAACGCTTATAGAATGGGGAAGGTGTGCAACAAAACTCGACATAACCCTGTGATCAGTTACGTTATCTTATCTTGAATCTCTTTTCAAATTCCCTGTCCATGGTCTTTCTTTTCAAGGACTCCCGTTTATCATATATCTTCTTTCCCTTTGCCAGGGCGATTTCGACCTTGGCCCGGCCGTTTGAGAAATAGACCTTAAGAGGGATGAGGGTGTAGCCCCGTTCCTTTACCTTGCCAGTCAGTTTTCTTATCTGCCTCTTGTGAAGAAGCAGCTTCCTGGGGCGGAGTGGGTCCAGCCTGCTGGTATTTGTTGCGAAGGGATAGGGGGATATGTGGACATTTTGAAGCCATGCTTCATCGTCTTTTATTTCAACATATCCATCCTTCAGGTTTATGCGCCCATCTCTTATGGACTTGACCTCGGGACCAAGAAGGACCATACCGGCCTCGTAAGTGTCTTCTATGTGATATTCGTGTCTGGCCTTGCGGTTTTGACAGACGATCTTTGCACCGTTTTTTTTCATATCTTTGGATTACCAGTCATAAGGTTTGGCAAGTATTTCCCTTATTTTGATTTCGAACAGGCGGTTTGACGAAGCAGGCCTTATTATGGCAGCAGTGTCTGCGCCGCGGGCAGTGCCTGCAACGGTAATCACATCTGTATTGCCTGCAAGACCTGCGTCAGCAGCCATCATTGCGATTTCTACGCATACCTTGATTCCCTGGCCCATAAGCCTGAGTGTATTTGCTATGAGCTCCTGCTGAGAATATCCCATTGTGCTTCTGATGGCCGTACCTATATTTCTGAACGGCATTGTGCCTGTGTGTACGGCAGCACCCATGTTTTGAAGCTTCTTTCTGGTTTCCCTGGTCATTTCTATGGTTCCCGGCTCCTTGAAGCCGTAATTGTGGGTTATAACCACCAGTTTGGCATCGATTTCGGAAATAAGCTCTGCGGCCTGCAGGGCCGTGTACCCAGAGGTGGAAGCTGTTATAAGGGTGGAGATACCTTTCTGCTTCAACGCATTCACGGCAGTTGCCAAACAGGCGCTGGTATTGAGGCGCCCAGCCTTCTCAAATGTTTTCATACTCTCTGCTCTCTGTCCTGTTGCCTGATTCTATAAAATTGGATCATGCAGGGATTAGTGAAACCCCTACAGTGATATATTATTATCCCGGATTATGGCCAACATCTTAATAGAATGCAGATGCAGGGTAAACCGTCAGGCTGATCTGTTGCGGTTTGTCCAGATATTTTAAAGTTTTTATGTGAACTTTGTTACTATTTTGGTAAAATATATTTATTCAGCGTAGTAAATGGTACCGCTCAGGCACCTTAGATTGTGGAGCTGTTTAAAAAATCATGTCATAACCGGGATTGAGAGATTTTCTTGAATTCAGGATTGCTAAATAGATATGTCAGATAATAAGGTACTGGTGCTGGATGATGAGGAGTTGATACTTGAACTCGTCAAGGACATTCTCACGGTGTTCGGTTTTTGCGTAAAGACTGCTGTTGATGGTATCCAGGCAGTGGAATTATTCCGCAGGGCCTGGGAGAAAGGAGAGCCTTTTGATTTGGTAATCCTGGACATGACCTTGCCTGGTGAACTTGATGGAGTAGCCACGCTGGAAAATATACGGGCCATAGATCCTGATGTGAAGGCTATAATATCAAGCGGATATACAGGAGAGGATATCATGTCCAATCCAAGAAAATACGGGTTTGATGCAGCAGTCTCCAAGCCGTATTCCGTCAGCGTTCTGCATCAGGTGATTCAGGGACTTGTTGATGATGCTCATTCGTAACTGTCTGTGAAGCATTACATCGTGAGCTGTTCCCGATTCTATTGTAACTGATCACAGGTTTCAATGGTGGGCTTTACTGTATATTTTGCCGTACAAACCCCTGTTGTCGATCCTGTCGATCTGGACCTTGACATGACGGTTTCTAAGATCCTTCAACTCCTTGTCTGATTCAATATATACAGGTAGGTAATTAGGTGTGTAACCTGTAAACAGGCCGGTATCCCTGCTCCTTTTTTCCACCAGTACATCCAGCTTTTCCCTGGCAAACCGCTCAAAAAATGTCCGCCGTTTCCGCATACCGATTTCCCTGACCAGGGCCGCCCGTTCCTTTGCCTCAATGCCGGAACAGACCGGCTTCATGGCTTCTGCTACAGTGCCCGGCCTTGATGAGTATGGAAACGCGTGTACATAGGAAACCGGGGCAGTTTCCAGCAGAGCTGCTGTGGCCTGGAAATCCTCTGATCTCTCTGTGGGAAAACCAGTCATGACGTCAGTGCCTATGCAGCAATTTTTGATAGATTCGGCAATGGATTCCAGGATCTCCAGGAAGAAAGATGCCGAATAATGCCTGTTCATGGCAGCCAGTACGGTATCAGAACCGCTTTGAAGCGGTATATGGAAATGCGGGCAGAAATTATCGGTTTCAGCAGCCCATTTTATGAACTGTGGAGAAATTTCCGTGGGCTCTATGGAGCTCAGGCGGAAGGATATGTGCTTGAACTTGTGGCAGAGACGGTCAAGCAGCATGAGAAGGTCCATGGGATCTTTCAGGTCTTTACCGTAGTGGCCAACATGTATGCCAGTGACCACTATCTCCCTGATGCCAGCCTTAGAGAAGATATCCACCTGCCTGATGGCATCTTCAGGCGGCAGGCTGCGGCTGCGGCCACGGGCGTATGGAACTATGCAGTATGTGCAGAATGCATTGCATCCATCCTGTACCTTCAGATATGCCCTGGTCCTGTTAGCAGGAGGGCGGTGCAGGAACAAAGGCGAGATGGTCTTCTGCCTGGATATATCAGTGATAAATATGCCTGTGCATCCACTTTTTTCGCTTTTCAGAGCCTGTTCGGCAATAAGGTGTTTCTGCGGGTTGCCGGCAAGACATACGCCAGTGCCTGCGGATTCAAGGACTGTTGAGGCATCTGTCTGAACATGGCATCCTGTGGCAATTATCTTGGCATCAGGCCTTTCGCGTCTCAAACGCCTTATGATCTGTCTGGACTGGTAGGCGGCCCTGGAGGTCACTGTGCAGGTGTTGACTATGTATATGTCTGCTGCTTCACGGTAATTTACCACAGTGCAGCCATGCCGGAGAAAGGCATCCTGTATTGCCCACGATTCAAACTGGTTCACCTTGCAGCCAAGTGTATAAAAGGCTATTTGCAAATTGTACCACCTCCAATGACCAGGGGTCCTTTGTAAAACACCGCGAACTGTCCAGGCGTTACCGCATGCTGCGCTTCCTGGAAGCAGACTACTGCTGTCCTATTATCTTTTCGGCTTATTTGCACGCTGGCCTTCACTGGTTTATGCCTGGATCTCAGTTTTACCTGTAAGCTTGAACAGATAGCCATTCCTGGTTCTGCCAGCCAGTTGATGCCTGAGACCAGGCAGGACTTTTTCAACAGCTCATGTTTCTTGCCAATGACAAGGGTGTTGGACCTGTGATCAAGATGTATCACATAGTAAGGGGTCTTGTCCGGGATGCCGAGCCCCCGTCTCTGTCCAACAGTATAGTCTACAAGGCCCTTGTGTTCTCCTGCAATGGTGCCATCTGTTTTGACTATAGGCCCTGGAACAGGTGACATGCCTGGTATTTGCCTTATATATTTGCGGTAGTCACCCCTGAGGAAACAGATGTCCTGGCTCTCCTCCTGGATATGACTGTTTATGCCAGCCTCTTTTGAGATATTTTCCACGGTCTTTCTGTCCAGGCCGCCGAGCGGCATGATCAGATGCCCGAGTACTTTTTTGTTAAGCTGGTGCAGAAAATAGCTCTGGTCTTTCGGGCTGTGCCTGGCTGTCATCAGGAAGGCCCTGCCGCCAGCGGTGATCTTCCGCCTGGCATAGTGTCCTGTTGCAATGAGCTGGATTCCAAGATTGCGGGCAATTGCCAGGGCTGAGGCAATCTTGATGTCTGGATTGCATATCACGCAGGGGTTTGGTGTCTTGCAGGAACGGTAGGCATTCAGGAAGTATTCCAGTACTCTGTGCCTGAATTCTTTCTGCATGTCAGCTACATGGAGCCTGATTCCCAGAATTCCCGAAACAGCCCTGGCGGAAGACAGGGCTTGCTCCTCCTTTTCAGTACCTGTCATGCGGATAAACAACCCCTGGACCCTGAAGCCTTTTTCCTGCAGCAGCCATGCTGCCACGGCGCTGTCTACACCGCCGCTCATGGCCACCAGTACCTGTTTGCCGTCTTGATTCAGATGAGTACCTTCTCCTTGGAAAACCGTATCTCCATGGCCCTGACGGGACAGACCGCCACGCACAGCTCACATCCCTTGCAGTCTTCCGGGTTGAAGATTACCTGCCTGCTGTCCTGCTCCACGTAGAGGGCATTCGTGGGGCATATTCCGGTGCATGCCCCGCACATGAGACAGACTTCATCATTTCTCCGGATTTCCTGGGCCACGGATTTAACCTTTACCCCCTTGGACCTGAGATACTTGAGCCCCGCCTTGACATTCTTTTGATGCCCGGAGAGTTCCAGTACCATAATTCCCTCTTCTCCAGGGAGTATGGTGGCCTTGAGTATATTGAAACAGAGGTTATATTCCTGGCTGAGATAGTAGATTATGGGCTTGTCCGTGATTTCCGGTGGAAATCTTAGTACCAGCATCCGCTTATACATCATTGACTCCCGAAAATTTTATGGTTTGGCAATGCGGTCTGCCCGTCGTTTCAGGATAGTCGGGGCAGCGATAGTTGCCATGCCGTCCATTCGGCATAAATTTTACTGCATAGTCCGTGTAAGGTATGCAGCCTGTAACGAGAGCGGAACTTACAACAAAACATGACAGTTATAAAGATAAAACCCACCAAAATAGCCTTTGACATAGACGGAGTGGTGTCAGATACAATGTCTGCTTTCCTGCGGATAGCGCGGAATGAGTTCGGCGTGGAGGGAATCCGCAGGGAACATATAACCTCATACTGGCTGGAAGATTGTCTGCCCATGGACGAAGATATTATAAAAGCAGTGATAGAAAGGATATTGAAAGATCCTTTCGGCATTGGTCTCACTCCCATGGACAAGGCGGTGGATGTGTTGCAGCGGTTGTCAGAACATGGGCCCCTGAAATTTGTGACCGCCCGGCCTGTCAGGGCGCCTATAGAGGAATGGCTAAGGAAAGAATTGAATCCAGTACCGCTGGATCGTATCCAGGTGATCGCAACCGGCAGGCACGAGATAAAGGCCGGGGTGCTTAAGGAGATGGGGATAGACTGTTTTGTGGAAGACCATTTAGAGACATGCAGGTCGATCTGCAAGGCAGGCCTTAAGGCAATTGTATATGATCATCCCTGGAACCAGGGCGATACCCCGTATCTCAGGGTCAGAAACTGGCAGGAGATAGAGGACCTCATAGACTTGTAGGCCCTGCCTGGAGATTTTCTCTAATTCCCTGTCCGATTTTGAAGTTATGGTTGAAGACAGGGTTTGTTCTCCATGCCTGTTTGGTTTATGCTGCCTCGCCATGAAACTTCAAGAGATACTCAGCCTGTGTCGCAAGCCCGGGCGTTACATAGGCAGGGAAAAAAACGCATATCAGAAGCCGTGGGACCAGGTTGATGTCAGGTCAGCCTGCATATTTCCGGACCTTTATGAGATAGGCATGTCCCATCTTGGGCTGCAGATCCTGTACGATATTATAAACCGCACGTCCTGGGCCCTGGCTGACAGGGCATACTGTCCGGATACAGACCTGGAAACTTATCTCCGCTCTGAGGGCATCTCCCTGTTTGGCTTGGAGAGCCGCAGGCCCCTGGCTGACTTCGATTGTCTCTTTATCACCCTTCCATACGAACTCTGCTATTCAAATATATTCACCATCCTCGATCTTGCCGGTATGCCTTTATGGTCCAGGGACAGACAGGATGGTGCCTGGCCCCTTGTGGTGGGAGGAGGGAGCTGTTGCCTCAACCCGGAACCTGTAGCTGAACTGTTTGATGCAATAGTCATAGGTGATGGAGAGGAGGCTGTGATAGATATACTGGAGATCCTGAAGAGGGAGGGCACAGGGCCTGAAGCGCACCTGAATTTGCTTAATGTCCTGGATTCCAGGGATGGTGTTTATGTCCCGGCATTTTATAATCCTCCCGGCACTGATAATCCTTCTGCAGGGCAAGCCCCGGTTGCAAGCGTGGATGAGCGCAGGAAGGTCCGCAGGGTAATATTGCCTGAACTGCAGGCCGGACACTTTCCCAAGAGGCCTCTTGTTCCCAATGTGCAGGTGGTGCATGACCGTCTCGGCGTTGAGATTTCCAGGGGTTGCACAAGGGGATGCCGCTATTGTCAGGCAAGCAGCATCTACAGGCCTGTTAGGGAAAGAGATGTCCAGGAAATTATGTCCCTGGTTGAAAATGGCCTGGGTGCCACAGGCTGGGAGGAAATCTCGCTGCTTTCCCTTAGTACAGGGGACTATTCTGCCATAGAGCCGCTTATCACTGCTGTCATGGATACTTATGTATCCATGAATATCTCGGTATCCCTGCCTTCCTTGAGGGTTGGGACATTGACTCCAGGGATAATGAGGCAGATCAAAAGAGTCAGGAAGACCGGATTCACACTGGCCCCTGAAGCAGGCAGTGACAGGCTGCGGCAAGTCATCAACAAGGGAATAAGTGAACAGGACATGCTGCATACCGCAGCCATGCTGGGAGAGCATGGCTGGAGCAGCGTCAAGTTATATTTCATGATAGGACTTCCTACCGAGACTGACAGTGATGTGGAAGAGATTGCAACCCTTGCAAAAAAGGTCCTTGCCAGGATTGTTGCACATAGCAACAGGCGTAAGGCAGCTTCTGTTACTGTAAGCGTTGGGACCTTTGTGCCCAAGCCCCATACCCCTTTCCAGTGGGAGAGGCAGATTTCAGTAGAGGAGGCGCACAGGAAGATAGGCGTCCTGAAACAGCGGTTAAAGGGCAGGCAGTTCCAGGTGAAATGGCATGATCCAGTGCAGAGTTTTCTGGAGGGCGTATTTTCACGCGGAGACAGGCGGCTTGCCATGCTCATTCACAAGGCATGGCAGGCTGGCGCAAGGCTTGACGCCTGGTCGGACCATCTTGATCCCGGGTTATATTTCCAGGCTGCAGATGAGTTGGGTATCGACATGGATGCCTATCTCCAGGCTATCCCTGAAGACCACAGGCTTCCCTGGGATCACATAGATTCAGGGATCACCAAGGCGTTTCTGCGTCTTGAGAAAAAGAGGGCGCTCAAGATGGAATATACGCCTGACTGCAGGCAGGGTGACTGTCAGCACTGTGGTGTGTGTGACTTTGAGACAATAAAACCTATGCGTGCCGCCAAGATAGACAGCCTGCCGGGAGAGGTTCGTTATCACGGCGAAAAACATCCTGAACCTCCTGTTGTTTTTTGCCAGGTGGTTTTTTCAAAGCTCCACGATGCCAGGTTTCTGGGACACTTGGACATGGTGAGGATGTTTCTCAGGGCGATACGAAGGGCCCGGCTGCCAGTAACATATTCACAAGGGTTCCATCCGATGCCAAAGGTCTCTTTTTCGCAGTCCATCCCTCTTGGAATTGAGAGCTTGTGTCAGCAGGCAGTGATGGTGCTGGAAGAGAATATCCCTGCTGAAGATGTTTTGAATGCACTTAACAGGGAGCTGCCTCTGGATATGGAGGTGGATCTGTGCAACATTGCATGGAAAAAGATAAAGCTGGGCATCCCGGAGAGGGAGTCATTTCTGGTGCTGTTGAGAGGCAGGCTGGAATCCTGGGCCCAGCAGCAGGTGGCCCGGTTCCTTGGAGCAGATTCCTTTGTCCTGGAGATGACCAAAAAGGGTAGGGAGATCAGGGTCGATCTAAAAGAGAGGGTGTCAGGCATTTGTACCGTATCTTTGGATGAGATTCAGGACAAGCGGCAGTCTGCATGGGCAGTGGAAGTGCTCTCTCAGGTCTCCACTGTTGAAAACGCCTTTCTGATGCTGGAAATAGCCCAGGACAAGGCGCCGTATCTCAAGCCGCTTTCTGTATTGTCGTGCATCTTCGGCCTGGAAGTAGGAGAGGAGACATTGCTGAGGATCTTAAAGACTGGCTGATAAAGCCTGTGCAGGCAGTTTGCCCTGGCCTGGGTAGTTATTTACTCATTGAATTTTGTCAGAACAGTTTTTTCTGTACCAGACCGGGCTTTCCACCTTGTTTTTTATTGCCGGGAACATTTTTCCCCGAGTCATTATCATCCCGGGGGATGGTCTTTATGATGCCGTATCTGCCGTCAAACCCTGGGATTATCCTGACTTTTTCTTGTCTCATGGCAATTATTGCCCTTGCTATCTGCCCTGGCAGGATGGATTCGAGTTCTTCCTGATCCTTGTAGATCAGGGTATGGAATTCAGGCCCTGCCATCTCTACTGTCCTGAGATATTCTCTCCTGACCCTTGCCGTAATGGATTTTACGCCAAAGGATTCCGCGATTATCTCTTCCAGGGGCACAAGGTGTATATTGGGAAGCGCAGATGTCGGGACATAGCCATGGGGGCGGTCGGCCAGATCATCTATCCTGTGATATACTCCTATGGTAAGCGGTTTGTTGCATACAGGGCATATCCCCTTTACAGACTTTGTTTCCTGTGGAGACATGCATATATCGCAGGCCCTGTGGCCGTCATAGTGATATTTCCCTTCTTCAGGAAAGAATTCTATCGTGCCCTTGAAGCCATGTGCAGGTTCTTTCATGGCCTGGATAATCTCTTTGTAGGACATGCCACAAGAGAATATATTAGCTTCCCTGCCCAGCTTCCATGGCGAATGGGCATCAGAGTTGGATATGAGGGTGTAATCATCCAGTACGGATAGGCGCCAGTTCATTTGTGGATCTGAAGAGAGCCCGGTTTCAAGTGCATGGATATGCACGGATTGTTCCTCAAAGCACTCTTCTATGGAGTCAAAGCCTGATTTTGCACCGAACAGGGAGAACCACGGCGTCCATATGTGTGCCGGCACAATAAAACAGTCGGGATTGGAATCCATTGTCAGCCTGGCCAGCTCCTTGACTGGAAAGCCGAATATAGGCCTGCCGTCTGAGCTTATGTTGCCGATCTTGCTGAGCCTCTGCTGAATGTCTTCCACAGTTTCCAGGTCAGGGGCAAACAATAGAGTGTGTATCCGTCTGCTCTTGCCTCCCTGTGTAAAGATATTTGATACTTCTGCAGTGAGTATGAATTTGGTGCCATCAGGGTCATCCCTGCAGATATAGAGGCCCGGGCCATCAGGTATGAGTTTCTCCTTGAGGTCCCGGAGGTAGCCGGGATGTGTAAAGTCACCAGTGCCAACAACCTTTATGCCTTTCAGTTTTGCTGTTTCATTGAGGCTGTCCGGTTCCATGGCCTTACTGGTGGCGCGGCTGTATTTGGAATGAATATGGAAATCCGCAACGAAGCAGTCTCTGGGCCATGGCGGCCAGTTTTGCTTTTTCATTTATAAGATGTGCTCCAATTTTGTCAGATGGTTGCATGTAAAAGACATAAGGCATAAATCTGGATTACGCACTTCAAATGCCTGAGGAAAGTAATTTTTTTGAATTATTGTATAGTTAGCATGTATCTGTTCCCGTTGCGCCTTCACCCAAAAGCTGAAGTTCAATCCGGGATAAAGGCATACTCCCTGTGTGTCGTACGTCCTGCAGCACAGCAGATGCCATGTCCTGCCTTGTGAACACATATATTCCATTTTACTCCTGCTGGCTCTGTGATGCATTGATTTTCAGAGAAGTGGTTTCAGTGATTAAGTGCATTTTTTATTTTAGAGGTCCGGGAAGGCAGCTGTGCCCCACCTCTTGCGGCAGTTAAAAAAATCAGTTGACATCTCCTTTAATTGGGTGAAAACATTACATGGCAGAACTTACTTCTTATTTTAAGGAATCAATATAAATGACCGAACTTAAAAAGATATCTCCGTCCCGCAGGACAGAGCATATCGAGTATGCAATCAGAGACATTCTCCAGGAAGCCGAGAGGCGGAAGGCCGGAGGCGGAGATCTTATATATTTGAATATAGGAGACCCGGTTCTCTATGGCTTTCACACCCCAAGGCACCTCATGGATGCTGCCTATGAGGCTATGCTTAATGATTACACCAATTACAGTGCATCAGAGGGAGTTCCAGAGGCGGTAGACGCCATAAGGCGGGAGGCCGAATCCAAGGGGATTAATCCTTACGAGGTCCTGGTAACCACTGGTGCCAGCGAGGCCATCGATTTCGCACTGTCAGCCCTGGTGAACAAGGGTGAAAATGTACTGGTGCCATCGCCAGGCTATCCTCTTTATAGCGCACTCCTGAGCAGGCTCATTGGCGAGGCAAGGCCGTATCTCCTGGATGAGGAAAATAACTGGCAGCCTGATATCAGCCACATGGAGTCCCAGATAGATGATCAGACCAGGGCCATTGTGCTGATAAATCCCAATAATCCCACTGGAGCTGTGTACAGCAGAGAGATGCTTCAGAAGGTTATAGATCTGGCCAGGAAGTATAACCTGCTCATAATGAGTGATGAGATATATGAAAAACTCATCTTGAATGGCAAGGAGCATATAAGCATTGCCTCTCTGGACAAGGAGACCCCGATTATAACCTTCAATGGCCTTTCAAAGAGCTATCTTGCTCCGGGTTTCCGCATAGGCTGGTCAATCATTAGTGGCGCTCCGGAATTGGTGGAAGACTATACCGAGGCTATGAGAAAGCTTGCGAGGGCAAGGCTCTGTGCCAGCCATCCCAAGCAGTTTGCCATACCCGTGGCCCTGAACGGGAACCAGTCTCATATTAAAGAGACCAAAGACAAGTTGAGGAGCCGCAGGGATTTGACAGTCAGCAGGCTTAATGCCATTCCCGGGATATTCTGCCAGGAGCCTGAGGGTGCCTTCTACGCATTTCCAAGGATAGACAGGCCGGTGGATGATCAGGAATTTGTAAAAAAGCTGATACGCGATACAGGGGTGGTGGTAGTGCATGGAAGCGGTTTTGGCAGCCTGCCTGAGACACCTCATTTCAGGCTCGTTTTCCTGCCTGATGAGTCAGTCCTGAACGAGGCCTATGACAGGCTCGAAGACTTCATGAAGAAGCATTATTAAGATGCAAAAATGGGATATCGGGACTGATTGAATAACTGGTGCCCCCGGCATGATTCGAACATGCGACACCAGGATTAGGAATCCTGTGCTCTATCCCCTGAGCTACGGGGGCCAGCCAATTTGTATGGACAGACGCTACTGATAACATATTTAAGAGGCGGCTGTCAAGCCCGTGCTGTTTTTGATTTTGAATAGAAATCAGCAAGTTATCTCGCCAGTCTTAAAAAGAACACGGTACGCTGTGTAATCTGCTCTACGTAACAGGCTCTATGATCCGTGATGATACCCGCCTGATTTCTGGTAGATATAAGTTGTTTATAAGCCCAGCTTTTTCAGTTCTTCAACCACCTTCTTTTGCTCTTTGGAGAGCTTTTTGGGCACATGTACCATTACCTTTACAAAGAGATCATGTTTTCCGCCTCTTGGCCCAGGGAGCCCTTTGCCTTTTAATCTCATTTTCTGGCCGCATTTTATGCCAGCGGGGATCTTGAGTTTCAGGCTATTGCCATCAAGGCCTGATATTTCCACGCTGGTACCGAGACAGGCCTGGGAAAAGGTAATAAAGCGGTCATGTATTATGTTGCCATCCTTGTCAAAATAAAATCCAGGAGGCAGAGAGATGTTTATCCTGAGATAAAGGTCTCCTCTTCCTCCAGGACCGCTGGTGCCCTTACCCGGAACCCTGATCTTTTTACCCTGGGCAATACCCTTGGGTATGGTTACAGAGATCTTCTCGGGGTATCCGCCGGTCTGCAGGGATATAATCTTTTTGTCACCGTTTATTACTTCTGCCGGTGTTACATACAGATCAAGTATCACATCCTGGCCCTTGGGCTGTTGCTGCTGATACATGAATGGGCCGCCGGCACTCTGCTGATATCTCCGGCTTCCTTGTCCAGTATGATGGGCCCCTCCTGTAAACAGGTCTTCAAAGCCCCTGCCTCCTCCACCGCCGAATATGATGCGAGTGAATCCATCGCCACCCATTCCCAGGTCCTGAAATATCGTGGAAAAGTCAAAATCTCTGAAAATGTCTTCCTGGGAATAATGTTTATGGAATTCCGAAGAGCCAAATGTGTCGTATTGTTTCCGTTTCTCAGGATCACTGAGCACTGCATATGCCTCATTGATTTCCTTGAAGCGCTCTTCAGCTTCCTTGTTGCCCTTGTTCTTATCAGGGTGGTATTTAAGTGCCAGTTTCCTGAACGCCTTTTTTATTTCATCCGGCGATGCATTTTTTGAAACGCCGAGTATTTTGTAGTAATCCTTTTGCTGGTTCATATTTTTTAACCCTTTGTCCTGATTTTTGTTGAGGATTTTGCAATGCCCAGCAGTTTGTAGCACAAGCTGGACATAGCCAGCAGTATGGGTATGAAACAGGTAAAACTACGGCACATTAACTAATATTTACCTGATAAATACCCACACCCTTAATAATCTGCTGCTTTTATACAACCTAAATCCTGCATGTCGAATGCGAGGAAAAATGAAATTTATTAATTATATCAGCAAAGTGCTTGTTGAATACTTGAGGGGCAAGTTTCAGTTTTTAGGTGAATTCACCATCAGATATTTTTCCCTCGCATTCGCCACCCTTCGGGATTGCCGAGTTTACCGAATCTGCTACGTTGTCAGGGATTTGAAGTATCAGAATACGTCTGCGTCCCTTCCGCCTTGCATCTTCGGCAAACTCGGCAATTGCAGGATTTAAGTACAAAGAAAATCCAGTTAAACTTTAAGCCCTGCTGTTATAAAGTCAAGGATTCGACTGTAACATGAAAATAGCTTTTTTTTCACCATCTTCACCGTGCATTGAAACAGACATTGAAGCATCTTTGGCAATGATGGTCAGAGAGCTTTCCAAAATATGTCCAGGCGTGAAGATAGTGGCAGAAAGGTCTGGCAGTCTTAGTGCAGGGAACGCAAATCCACTCTTCCCGTATTTGAGTGGACTGGATGATGAGAAGACGGCCATATTTGAACACCTCATGCAAGATCCCGATTGTGACTTTGTGCTTTGCACACGTGGCGGTTACGGGGCAATGCGCTGGGTGCACCTTGTAGATTGGCGTTCTGTGGCTGCCGCTTCCTGCAAATTAGTGGGTTTTAGTGATGTAACAGTGCTTTTTTCCGCTATCATAAATGCAGGCGGTACCTGTGTTCATGGTCCCATGCTTAATACTCTGCCTGTTACTGCTGAGCGCAGCAGGCAGGCCTTGTGGCAAGCCCTGTGTTCGGGTGAGTTTCCAGAATTTACAGGTGTTCCTGTCAAAGAGGGGCAGTTCAAGGGGGTTTTGACAGGCGGAAACCTGGCTTGCCTGTGCCATCTTATTGGTACGCCTTTTGAGCCGGACTGGAAAAATAAAATACTGTTCATTGAGGACTGTAATGAGCCTGCTTACAAGATAGACCGGATGCTGACACAGATGAGGCTTGCCGGTGTATTTGACATGATAGGTGGAATGGTCCTGGGAAGATTCACCCACTGTAACCAGACAGGGCCTGGAGGACTAAGGGAGCTATTTGAAGACAGGGTTTCCGGTTTCAATTTTCCTGTTATAGCTGATCTGCCTGCAGGGCACGGCAGTGAGAACATGCCGTTGATGCTGGGAAGCATCTATAATATGTCAGGCAGCTCAGGGCTGCTTTCTCCAGCCTGACTCTGCAGGGTTCCAGGGAAGTGCGTGCGGCTGATGCCGAGTATGCGTATGTTCTGCTCAAGCGCCTCTACTGTGCAGAATGCCTGCAGGAGGTCCTGTCCCAGGGCTACTACGCCATGTGCCTTCAGTATATGGATCCTGGATCTGGTTGCCGCCTCTGAAGATAGTTCAGCCAGTTCCATGCTGCCCGGATCCTGATAGGGCACCACCTCTATTCTGCCAAATAACAGCTTGCCCTCTGCCAGTAAATTCAGGTCAATAAAATCGTTATTGAGGCTTGCCGCAGTGCTCCAGGGAGCATGTGCGTGGATCACTGCACTGCATGATGGGACCTTGCGATAGATTTCCATGTGCAGCTTGGTTTCGGAAGATGCTGGAAGTTCTCCGGAAATTCTGTTTCCATTGATATCCAGTTCTATGATCTGTTTTTTGTTCAGCAGACCCTTGTGTACTCCAGATGCAGTTATCAGAATTGTGCCGGTGTTGGTTTTTGCGCTCAGGTTTCCATCAGTACCCGCCACTAGCCCTTTTTCATACAGGAGTTTTCCAAAATAGATAATCTGGTCCCTGAGTTTTGCCTTTGTCTTATTCATGGATTCCCTGTTGGTTTGATCTGTTGATTTCATATTTTCTCCTGATCTTTGGTTATATATTATTTTGGGCATTAAAATTGCGTTACTACTTTAATCTCGATGATTGCTTGACAACAGAGGCTTTATGATTTATTGAACAAGCTGTCGATGTTTTTTCCTTGGTTTTTGATTTTTAGTAGGGAGTACAAAAAATTGGAGGGAATTGCCATGAGAAAATTAATCGGAGTTTTATTGTTTATTGGCCTGGTCTTCCCTGCAGCAGTTTTTGCAGGGGGCTATGCCTCTCCAAGCACTGATCAACTTTTGAAAAAGATAGAAAAGTTGAGCAGGGAACTTGCAGAGGTAAAAAAAGAGCTGCATCAGGTGAAGTCACAGGGGACAAATGCAGCCCTGGAGGAGCAGCTTGAGTCTCTGAAGTCACAGCAGGAAGACACTCAGGATGACCTGGAAGACCTCAACGACCAGTTTACTGACATGATGACCAATGGTGTTGGCAGGTTCCAGTTCTTTGGTGACTACCGTTTTCGCCTGGATTCCACAAGGGCCCATTCAAGGCAGTATTATGATGCCATCAAGCTTGGCCAGTGGATGCAGGGCGGCATGGTAGGCCCAATGCCAGGCCCGGAAGAGGCCGATAGTTTCCGTAATGATACCCTTTATACCAACAGGTTGCGTCTTGGCATGAAGGTGAAGGCCACAGAAAACATCACGTTCAAGGGCCGTTTAACCATGTACAAGATATGGGGCATGGAAAGCGCTGGAAAGACGGCCTATCCATTCGGCATGAACGGTTTCATGATGGATCCCAACATCAGCCGCCGTCCAAATGACAACACCCTCAGGGTGGAGATGGCCTATGTTAACTGGGTAAACATCCTTGATCTTCCTATCTGGGTTTCTGTTGGTAGGCGTCCGACTGTTGACGGTCCTCCGGCACAGATCAGGTACAACTACGACGGTCGCTATGCAACTCCTGTGGCCCTTGGCGTTGACTGGACCTTTGACGGCGCCACCCTTGGCTACATGTACACGAACCCCTGGCCTGGCAAGATCCGCATCTGCTATGGCCGTGGATATGAAGCCGGTATGGATACCAACGATAATCCTACGGGAGCGCTGGATGACACGGATCTTTACGGATTCAGCTGGGATATCATAAACGATACAGAGGCCCATCGCTTTGCAAACCTGCAGTTTTTCAGGGCAGCTGATATCCCTGACATGATGGAAGGTATCAGCATCTCCAATAACACCATGCCCTTTGCTGGCATGACTACAGGAACGCCCAACAGGGTTGATGCCACCTCTGACCTTGGCGACATCTACCATGCAAGCTTTGTTTATATGGATCAATTCCAGGGAATAGACTGGTTTGTCAGCGGCGGTCTTGTCCGCACTGATGACAGGGGCAGGAATGCCATGGGATACGGCCTGCTGACAGATCCCACAGATACAACCAAGCAGAATCACTGGGGTTGGGCAGCCTATGCAGGTGCCAGAATTCCTATCGAGCAGCTCAGGAGCAAGTTCGGATTTGAGTATAACTTTGGTTCACGCTACTGGCTGAACTTTACACCTGCCGCCGATGATCTTTACCTGAGCAAGCTGGCAACCAGGGGTCATGTTGCAGAGGCATACTGGATTTGGACTTTGCCTGAGACACCTCTTTCCAAGTACGCCAAGGCCTTCATGAGGTTTGGATACCAGTACTATTGGATTAACTACACTGGAAGTGGCAACTGGATGGGTAAGCCATGGGATCCGGATGATGTTGGTAATGATCCTTCAAAGGCACAGTTTTTTGCGCCTGTCAACCAGATGGATAACTTTTACGCAACTTTCGAGGTGTATTTTTAAGCAAACTATAGTAAGATCTGAAAATAAAAAGGAAGGAGGGGGGCTTGACCAACCTCCTTCCTTTTGTTTTGTAAACTGTGAAAAGAAAGAGGTGCATGCTGCAGTCAGTCTAACGGATAGCTGTAGGCACCTGCCGGGTTCTTTTAATTCCAGGAAAGACCAGGAGGATATTATGCCAATATATGAGTTCCAGTGTAAGAGTTGTAATTATGTATTTGAACTGCTGATGATGACAAAGGAAGAGATGGACAATGCAAGATGTCCAAGATGTCAGAGCCCTGATGTTGGTAAGCTGATGAGTGCTGCAAATATTGCCACAGGTGGTGGTAAGGCCCCGCTGGCGGATCTAAACAGGCCTTCTGTGGAGACGCGTCAGTGCGAGTCAGGAAGTTGTACATACCTTAACCTGCCAGGTCATTCACGCGACTGACAGGCGGGGCCTATTTAATGCGGCCCCCTGTCTCTTTTTTATTTATTAATGATAAACGGCTATCCTTAGTTGCTCCGTTTCCAGAATTTCAGGACCCTTTGTACATAGTTTACTGTTTCCCGGTAGGGAGGCAGTCCTCCATAGCGGGTTACAGCACCGGGGCCGGCATTGTATGCTGCAAGGGCATTGATTACATCGCCATTGAACATTTCCAGCAACATGCTGAGATAGTGGCTGCCACCCCATATATTCTCTTCAGGATCGAGAGGATCGTAAACCATCAGTTCCTGGGCAGTGTCAGGCATAAGCTGCATTAGCCCAAGGGCACCCTTGGGAGAGACTGCATATGGATTCCAGCCAGATTCAGCCTCTATTACTGCTTTAACCAGCCCTGGATCAAGGCCATAGGATTTAGCAGCCTTTTTAACCACCGAGCGGTAGGTTTTTTTTATGGCATTGCGGTTGTGATGTTTGTGTCTTGACGTCCCGTAGAGTGTCGCGGATTTTGACGTGAATTCCATCCTTGTGAAGTGCGTATCTGTAGGTACGTTGCTGAAATGCCATACCCCGTTTTTGTCTACATATGAATAGATTGAGCCGGCTCTAGCTTCGGAAATGAACGCAAACAGGCTCAATATTACCACGAGTCCGGCTACTTTAAAAAGATATTTGCAGACAGGCTTCATGGCATTACTCCTCCGTGTGTCAATATCCTTTTGCCCAACCTTTTGATCTTGGCGCATTGACCGTCCCTGTATATACTGTTGCTGGATAAAGATATAACCCGTCAAGTCATATTTAGTCAAATCGTCATAAAGATGATAAAAGAAAATACAGCATTTTCAAGCCTTGGGCACCTTTTCCCAGTCCTTTAGGAAGTTCTTCAATCCCTTGTCTGTCAGAGGGTGGTGTGCAAGCTGGGAGATAACCTTGTATGGAATGGTAGCAATATCTGCGCCTATTCTGGCAGATTCCAGTACATGTATCGGATGGCGGATGCTGGCTACTATTATTTCCGTATCAAAGCCATAATTATCATATATCTGCACGATATCTGCTATCAGTTCCATTCCATCTTGCGAGATGTCATCCAGTCTTCCGACAAATGGACTGACATATGTTGCGCCTGCCTTTGCAGCAAGAAGGGCCTGGAGGGGTGAAAAAACCAGCGTCACATTTGTCCGTATCCCTTTTGAGGCCAGTTTTTTTGCCGCTTTAAGACCTTCAGTGGTCATGGGTATCTTGATTACTATATTTTTGGCTATGCCCGCTATGGATACAGCTTCCTTCACCATTCCTTCTGCTTCAAGGCTTACTACCTCGGCACTTACGGGCCCGCTAATCAGGTTACATATTGCCTCGATCCTTTCCTTAAAGTCGCATTTTTCCTTGGCGATAAGGGATGGATTGGTGGTTACTCCATCTACCATGCCCATATCTGCAGCCTTTTTTATCTCATCAAGGTTCGCTGTATCTATGAAAAATTTCATTAGGTTGTTCTCCTTTTCGTTAACAGTCCTTGTGTTAAAGCAAGCATGATGCCTCTTTTACAGAGTCCTGTGGCGATTTTATCTTTACAATCTGCCAATATACAATAGAACTGAATAAAAAAGGGTCTGCCGCCACAGGCAACAGCCCCTTTCGATTTCAGTCTGTTAAGGTTCAGCCTTCAATGGCATAACCTTTTAAAGACATGTATTTTTTGTGGTTACAGCCGTTTTTATCAGCTCTTTTTGGCCTTTTGGCTTGCCAGCTTTTTTTGCAGGTCGATCAGTATCTTGTCCTTTGTGGCGACCTCGTTCTGCAGGGTTCTTACCTGAGTCTGGAAGAAAGCTATCCTGTCCTGCAGGGCCTTGTTAACATCTAGCAGCTTCGTTATCTTCTCGTCCTTTACACGGCATTGATCTTCAAGCAGAGCATATTTGGTATTGGCTTCTGTGAGCTCTATGACCTTTATGTCGAGATTATTGACCATTGCATTTAGCTGATTCTGCAGTTCGGC
>JALWYO010000054.1 GCA_026992735.1 Deltaproteobacteria bacterium | reverse complement strand
ATGCATTACCGTCGTGACATCGGCCAGAAGGCCCTGCGTCACCTCAGGGACAACTGCCAGGTTGCCATAGTAATGGGCAGCAAGAGTGACGCAAAGGTAATGAAAAAGGCAGCAGAGATACTCGATGATTTTGGAGTCGTTGCCAGGACCATGGTCCTTTCTGCCCACAGGTCTCCTGAACATACTGCAAGATTTGCCAAAGAGGCAGCTGACAGGGGAATCAAGGTGATAATCGCAGGCGCAGGCATGGCGGCACATCTTGCAGGGGCCATCGCAGCCCACAGTATCCTGCCTGTAATCGGGGTGCCCATAGACAGTTCACCCCTCAAAGGTATGGATGCCCTGCTCTCCACTGTACAGATGCCGCCGGGAATCCCAGTGGCCACTATGGGCATCGGCAAGGCAGGCGCGAAGAATGCGGCCTACATGGCCCTGGAGATCCTGGCCCTGTCGCAGCCCGGCATCAGGGAAGCCCTGGAGAAATTCAGGGCCAAGCAGGCCGAAAAGGTCTTGAATGCCAACGATAACTGGCAATAAAGTGATAATAAGCAACAGGCAGAACGAGCAGGGCGCCGGTTGTTATGGCGTGGCACAGGTTCCTGGAGACATGGACAGGCAGATACAGGAGGCTGCTGCAATCCTGAACTCAGGCGGCGTGTGCGCCATCCCCACAGAGACAGGCTACGGGCTTGCAGCCTCCATAGACAGCCCCAAAGCCCTGGAGAGAATATACAGGATCAAGAGACGCCCTCTTGAGAAACCCCTCCTGATTCTTGCAAACAGTGTGGAGCAGGCTCCCGTAAAGTTTTCCCTGCTTACCGGCTGTGCCAGGAAGATCATGGATCGTTTCTGGCCAGGGCCTGTCACCCTGCTCCTGCCCGCCATTGAAGGCCTTCATTTTGCCCTGACCGGGGGCACCGGCAGGATAGGAGTGCGGGTTCCCAGTCATCCGGTGGCAATGAAGCTGGTCAGGGCAGTGGGCAGGCCTGTTACTGCAACCAGCGCCAATCTTTCAGGAGAGAGGCTTACCAAGACTATCCCGGAGGTAATGGAACAGCTCGGTTCAGATCCGCCTGATTATTTCCTTGATGCAGGCAGCATTCAGGAAGGCCCTGCATCCACCATAGTAGATGCATCTGTGCTGCCACCGGCCATTGTGAGGGCAGGGGCGGTCAGCCCGGAAGATATTCTGGACGTATGTGAAACAGTGCCTTCCTGATATTTCCCTTTACCTTCTTGTCCATTGAATACATCCGTGCCAGGAGCTCCCTGACAGCCTGTCTCTTGGTCCTGCCGGCTGACGGGCAGGGATTTATGCATATTGGCAGTTTCAGAAGCCTGGCCGCCTTCCTGACCTTTTCTTTGTCGGTCAGGGCCAGTGGCCTGATTATGGTTATAAGCCCATTGAACATCTCCTGCCTGGGAAGCATGGTGCTCATTTCCCCGCTGTAGCACATATTTATAAAGAAGGTCTCAATCAGGTCGTCAGCGTTATGCCCCAGTGCAATCTTGTTGCACTGGAGGGCCTGGGTGAGCTGGAACAGCCTCTTTCTCCTGTTGAGCGAGCAGAGAAAACAGGGGCTTTTGCCTCTGTTGAGATGACCATGGGCATAGGGACCGAAATCTGTCTCTTCAAGATGGTATGGAAGGGCAAGCTGGCTAAAGTATTCAGCAAGCCTGTTCCAGGTGTCTTTTGCCTTGAATCCCATGTCAAGATATACAGGGACGAGTGTAAACGGAATTGGCGCTTTTCTTGTCCACTGGTGAAGAAAGTAAAGCATCACCAGGCTGTCAGCCCCACCGGAAACGGCAACAAGTATCCTGTCGTCTTCCTGTATCAGGTCGTAGTTGTGGATGGCCCTGCCTATGAGCCGGTTTATTTCCTTTTTTACGAATGCCATGTATGTTTCCCGGAACAGTCACAGACAGGAAAGATTATCCCTTATACTGTTCCCGGGAATCATATTTCAGCTGTAATGCCGGAATACACCAGTATCGCACTGCCTTCCAGATACACCTCGCTGATGTCTGGTGCTTCCTGCTCATTGAAATACACCTTGAGCCGTTCACCGCCCCAGGTGGTCACATCCACAGGCGGACTGATCAGGCCTTTTAGAAACGAGATGATGGCACTTGCTACTGCTCCGGTGCCGCAGGCATAGGTTTCGTCTTCCACCCCTCTTTCATATGTGCGAATCAGGATGCTGGACGGGCCGGTCACCTTAACGAAGTCCACGTTTGTCCCGTCAGGGCTGAAGGCCCTGTGATACCTGATAAGCCTGCCTGTTTCAAAAACAGGTTCTGTTTCAATGTCTTCCGGGAAGAGTACGGCATGAGGTACACCAGTGTCCACGAAATGCACTGTCTTTTTTATGCCCTGCACGTTAATATCCATGTCTAGCTTGAGGTCCCTGGGAGGTGTAAGCTGAAGCTTGACAGAGGAATCTCTCACCATGGCCTTGATTATGCCTGCGCCGGTCTCGAACTTCATGTCAGGACCGCATATTCCTTCAAGCACTGCAAATCTTGCTGCACACCGGCCTCCGTTGCCGCACATTGAGGCATGGCTGCCGTCTGCATTGAAAAACCGCCACTTGAAATCGGCGGTTTTGGAGTTTTCTATCAGGATCAGTCCGTCTGCTCCAATGCCGAAATGCCTTTTGCATAACCTGACGGCAACCTTTGAGGCCTTGTCTGGTTTCACATGGTAATCCCTGTTGTCCACCAGTATGAAGTCATTGCCGCTGCCGTGCATCTTTTTGAAATGAATGGGGGGTGTCATGAGCCTGGCTCCATCCAGTCGGGTATCTTTTCTCCTCTGATGAGATCGGGATATGTCTCGCGCTCCCGCACTGTTTCAAACCTGTTATCCTTTACCATTACCTCTGCAACCCTGGGCCTGGAATTATAATTGGAGGACATGGTAAATCCATAGGCACCGGCACTCATTACCGCCATGAGATCCCCCTGGGACATTACAGGCAGATCCCTGTCCCTGGCCAGGAAATCCCCTGTTTCACAGATCGGGCCTACCACGTCGGCCTTGATCCTGGCCTCTTCGTCCTTTTGGGAAACCGGCTGTATGGCATGAAAGGCATTGTACAGGCTCGGCCTGCCAAGATCGTTCATGGCAGCGTCAACTATATAAAAATTTTTCAGGGAATTGCTCTTGGTATAAAGAAGTTTTGTTACAAGGATGCCGGCGTTTCCACAGATGGAACGGCCCGGCTCAATGACTATGGTCTGGCCAAGATCGCCCGCCTTTTCAAGGATTGCAGAGACATAATCGTCGGGTTCCGGCGCATCTTCTTCGTGGTAGGTGATGCCAAGTCCTCCTCCAAGGTCTAAGCAGGCAAGGTTTATGCCCGATCCTTCAAGGTCTTCGATAAGCCTGGTAACCTTTGAAAAGGCATGGAGAAAAGGCCCGGTCTCCAGTATCTGTGAGCCTATATGAAAACTTACGCCTGTCACATTAAGCCACTCCGAGGCAGCTGCAGCCTTGTAGGCCTCCATGGCCCTGGACATGGACAGGCCGAACTTGTTTTTCTTGAGCCCTGTGGAGATATAGGGATGAGTATTGGCATCCACGTCAGGGTTTACCCTTATTGATATCCCGGCCTTTTTGCCGAGCAGTCCGGCGGTCTGCTCTATCAGGTGCAGCTCATCCATTGATTCCACGTTGAACATCAGGATTCCCTGCTGTATGGCATAAGCCATCTCGGCTTCTGTCTTTCCAACGCCTGAGTAAACTATGCGTTCAGGTGGGATGCCAGCCTGAATTGCCCTGAAAAGCTCTCCTCCGGAAACTATGTCAGCCCCTGCTCCCAGCTGCCCGAGCAGGTTCAAGACAGCCAGGTTGCTGTTGGACTTCACGGCAAAGCATACCAGGTGGGATCTGCTGCCAAAGGTGGAATCATAGGCCTTGAAACGATCTTCCAGGTGCGTTGCCGAATAGCAATAAAACGGCGTGCCAACCTCTTCTGCTATCTTGCTGACTGGCACGTCTTCGCAGTAGAGTTCACTGTCCTTGTAGTAAAAACTGCTGTTGTTCATAATAAACTGGGTTGCCTTTCTCGCTTTATTTTATCCTAAATCCTGCATTTATTACCTGATTTTGATGGAGATGATTCTTGATGGAGGACTCTCGTTAGGTGGATATGAGTCGTCCACAGCAGTGACAAAGTACCGGTACTGTCCCTTTTTGAGCCTGGTTACATCTATGAACCTGTCGGACTTCACAGGGGAATTGTTCAGCCTGAATATGATGCCGGTCTGATCTTTTCTATAGATATTATAGCCAGATATATCGTGCCTTTTCAGCTTTCTCCAGGAGATGATTATCCCGGTTCCGGTCTTCTCTACGCGGAGTAGCATGGGCGCGGAGAGGGAGCCAAACCCCTTGGCCCTGACCAGTATGGGCCGGGATGCCTTTCCAGGGATCTCGGTGTCGTGAAAGAAGAATACGGGTATGACCTTGTATTCTGCATACCTATAGGTGCGTCTGATGTGGTCGAAATATTCGGTTTTCTTGACCATGTGGCGCAGGGTGGTCCAGTCTTTTTCGTCATCGAACCGTCTCTGCACCCGGTATTTTAATTTTCCTTTCAGGGGGCTGCCGTCCTGAAAGCCTTCAGGGGGCAACCAGGAAAGCCTTATTCCATCTTCCAGGGCCTCGCCGGAAAGGTTCAAAGGGGCATCAGGCGGACTGTGCCAGGCAAAGGATATCTTGTTGGACAAGTCTGATACGTTCAGCAGGCCCTTGACAGTGCGCACCTGGTAGATGTAGTAGAAACCCTCCTTCAGGGTGGTATCTTCGTACTGGATCTTCTGCCCCGGCTTTGGTCTCGAATCCAGCTTTATCTTTACCGGCTCTCCGTAGCGGGGAGGGCATTCCAGGCATCCGCCATCAATGGGTACGTCTGCCTTGTAGAGCCTGAATTCCTTCACGCGGGTCAATGGACTGCCATCATGGTTTCTTACAGGCACGCTCCAGCTCAGGATTACCCCCTTGGCCGTTATTGTATAGGATAAATCCTTGATCCTTTCAGGACGCAGGGTGCCGGGAGGCACTGGTGAGCGCTTCCTGCCGCAGGATACAGGGCTTAGAAACAGGGTCAGCAGCGCCAGGCACAATAGCTTTTTGAACGGAGATTTTGTCATAGCCTGAACCTTTGCATCCAGGACTTGGCTTCCTCGAGTTGTCTCTCTACAGCTCCGGTAGCAGTTCCTCCAGGGCATTTCCTGGAATCTACCGAGCCGCGCACATCCAATATATCCAGGACATCTTTCTCTATGGCCGGGTGAAGCTCCTGGAGATCTGAAATGGCGAGATCTGTCAGCTCTTTGCCGGATTCTATGCATCTTGCCACGGCCTTCCCCACGATTTCATGGGCCTGCCTGAAGGGTATCCCCTTCCTTACCAGGTAATCAGCCAGGTCAGTTGCAGTGATAAACCCAGTCCTGGTATCTGCCTCCATGCGTTCTGCAATGGGTTTCATGCCCTGGATCAGGGACTGCATGACCTCCAGGCTGCCAATAGTGGTATCCAGGGCATCGAACAGGGCCTCCTTGTCTTCCTGAAGATCCCTGTTGTAAGCAAGGGGCAGGCCCTTCATCATGGTGAACAGGGATACAAGGTGCCCATATACACGGCCGGTCTTGCCCCTTACCAGTTCCGGCACATCAGGATTCTTTTTCTGAGGCATGATGCTGGAGCCGGTACAGAAGTCATCCGGCAGCTCTACAAAGGAAAATTCCGCAGATGACCACAAGACAAGCTCCTCTGACAGGCGGCTCAGGTGCATCATTATTGTGCTCAGGATAAATACGAACTCCAATATAAAATCACGGTCTGAGACGGCATCCAGGCTGTTGACGCTTACTTCCTGAAATCCGAGCTCCCTGGCAGTCAGGTACCTGTCTATGGGATAGCCTGTGCCTGCAAGGGCAGCACTGCCCAGAGGACAGACATTGACTCTGGCAAGGCAGTCTCTCAACCTGAGCCTGTCCCTCTTGAACATCTCGAAATATGCCAGCATGTGGTGGGAGTACAGGACGGGCTGCGCCTTCTGGAGATGAGTGAAGCCCGGCATGATCAGGCCCATGTAGCTGCCAGCCTGGTGAATAAAGGCATTTTGGAGCCCGTAAAGCAGCCTGTCCACCACATGTATCTGGTCACGCACGTACATGCGCATGTCAGTGGCAACCTGGTCATTCCTGGAACGAGCAGTATGGAGCCTGCCGCCTGCCTCACCAATAAGGTCTGTCAGGTGTTTCTCGATGTTCATGTGGCAGTCTTCCAGCTCCGGTTTCCACTGGAATTCTCCATTCTCGATAAGGGTCTCTATCTCCCTGAGCCCGGAGATGATCTTTTTTGCATCTTCATCAGAGATGATCCCGCACCTGGCAAGCATCTTGGCGTGGGCAATGCTTCCATCTATGTCCTGGGAATACAGCCGTCTGTCAAAGTGTTCAGAGGCAGTAAAGCGTTCCACAAGATTGCTGGTAGCAGCGCAAAACCGGCCGCCCCAGAGTTTTTTGCTTTGTTTTTTTTCATTTTCAGGCATCAGAAATTCCCCAGACCTGGTTGCTGGTTTATATAATCGCTTTTTTGAATAGTTCCTTCAAAACGTCAAAGGGCAGAAACATTTCCCAAGAAAATCTTCTGCCCTTTTATTAGCCGGAATTATTTATGTAAACAGCTTCTGCCGTAAAAATTACCGATAGTGCTCATGAGCTGGCCATGTTGTTAAGTTCCCATCTCCCAGGATGACAGGTACTTTTCCTGTTCATCAGTGAGATTGTCTATGTCTATGGACATGCTTGAGAGCTTGAGCCTTGCGATCTCCCGGTCTATCTCCTTTGGCACGCCGTAAACCGTGTTTTCGAGGCTGTCGGCAGACTTGACCATGTATTCGGAACACAGGGCCTGGTTGGCAAAGCTCATATCCATGACGCTGGATGGATGTCCTTCTGCTGCCGCAAGGTTTATAAGCCTTCCTTCACCAAGGACATAGATGCGCCTGTTGTTTTTCAGCGTATATTCTTCTACAAACGGCCTTATGGTCCTCCTGGATTCCGTGATCTCCTCCAGGGAGTCGAGGTCAAGCTCAACATTAAAATGGCCAGAGTTGGCGACAATTGCCCCGTCTTTCATCCTGAGGAAATGTTCCTGGCGGATGACATGTATGTCTCCGGTAACAGTGCAGAAAAAATCTCCAATTACTGCGGCTTCTGCTATGGGCATGACATCAAATCCATCCATCACTGCCTCCAGGGCCCTGAGAGGATCAACCTCGGTTACTATGACCCTGGCCCCATGTCCTTTTGCCCTCATGGATACGCCCTTGCCGCACCAGCCATAACCGGAGACAACGAAGATGCTGCCGGCTATGAGCCTGTTTGTCGCACGCAGGATGCCGTCGATGGTGGACTGACCTGTTCCGTAACGGTTGTCGAACAGGTGTTTGGTGTCCGCATCGTTTACTGCAACGATAGGATAGTGAAGCACCCCGTCTGCCGCCATGGCCCTGAGCCTTATTACGCCTGTGGTGGTCTCCTCTGTACCGCCTATGATATCTCCGAGCAGCTCTTTCTTTTCCTGGTGAAGCGTGGATACCAGGTCTGCGCCATCGTCCATGGTGATCTGCGGCCTGGCATCTATTACTGCCCTGAGATGGTCGTAGTAGGTGTCGTTATCCTCTCCCTTTATGGCAAAGACAGGGATATTATCGTGTACCACCAGGGATGCTGCAACATCGTCCTGGGTACTTAGTGGATTCGATGCACATAAATAGACATCGGCACCGCCTGCCTTGAGTGTCTGGCAGAGAGCGGCTGTCTCTGTTGTTACATGGAGGCAGGCTCCAAGCCGCACGCCTTCAAGGGGCTTTTCTTTTGTAAACCGTTCCTTTATAAGGTTGAGGACAGGCATGCTCTGAGCTGCCCATTCGATGCGGAGCTTACCAGCATCAGCAAGTAATTCATCTTTTATATGGTACTTCATCTGTTTCTCCTTGAGTTACATAACCATGCAGTCAATCAGATGCCTGCCTGTTCCCTGAGTTTGTCTGCCATGTCGAGCTTTTCCCAGGTAAACTCCGGCTCAGGCCTGCCAAAATGCCCGTAGGCAGCAGTCTTCTTGTAGATGGGCCTTCTCAGGTCCAGGTATTCGATTATATCCTTGGGCTTGAAACTGAAGTTCTTCTCTATAATCTTTACTATATCATCCTGGGGAATCTTTTCCGTGCCGAATGTCCTCACGTTTATCGCCAGCGGTTTTGTGACACCTATAGCATAGGCAACCTGCACCTCGCATTCACCTGCTATGCCTGCTGCCACTATGTTTTTGGCCACATAGCGGGCCATATAGGACGGAGAGCGGTCCACCTTCGTTGGATCCTTGCCGGAGAACGCTCCTCCTCCATGATGGCCTCTGCCTCCGTAGGTGTCCACGATGATCTTTCTGCCGGTAACGCCGCAGTCTGCCAGCGGGCCTCCTACTACAAATCTGCCGGTACTGTTTATAAAATATTTGGTTTCGCTGGTGAGGTGTTCGGGCGCAACGACCTTTTTCACCACTTCTTCAATAATGGCCTCTTCAACTTCCTTGTGGGTGACATCAGGCGTGTGCTGGGCTGCCACTACCAGGGAATGGATGGAGACCGGCTTGCGGTCTTTGTATTGAATTGTAACCTGGGATTTGCCATCCGGCCTCAGGAACGGGATAACCCCGCTTTTCCTGACTTGCGCCAGTTGATACGCCAGTTTGTGCGCATACCATATGGGCATGGGCATTAAGTCAGGGGTCTCGTCCGTGGCGTATCCGAACATCAGGCCCTGGTCACCGGCGCCTATGTCACCATCCCTGTCAACGCCCATGGCTATGTCAGGAGACTGCTTGTCTATGCTGGTGAGTACAGCGCAGGTCTGCCAGTCAAACCCCATGCTGGAATCGCTGTAGCCTATCTCCTTTATGGTTCCGCGTACCACCTTGGGCATGTCAACATAGGCATCTGTTGTGATCTCACCTGCAATCAATGCAAGGCCAGTGGTCACCATGGTCTCGCAGGCTACCTTGGCATAAGGGTCCTTGCTCAGTATGGAATCAAGGATTGCGTCGGATATCTGGTCAGCCACCTTGTCAGGATGGCCTTCCGTAACGGATTCAGAGGTGAAAAGAAAATCTGACATCATGGTATATAGTTCCTCCTGGAAGGTTTGATTCAATATAGATTTAGGGAGCAGCATATTGCCGTACAGAAATCCTGTTTTCGGCACATAGTCTCAGAGAGTAAAAAAAAACGGCACATCTGCCGTTTGGAACCCTGTGGAAGATATGGCGGAGAGGGTGGGATTCGAACCCACGGTGCACCTTTCAGCGCACACTCACTTAGCAGGCGAGCACCTTCAGCCTCTCGGTCACCTCTCCGTTTTCTTTCCAGTCGTTCTTGCAGGCTGCTGACCATGAATCAAGATCATTAATAAAATATGACAGCAGCATTCACTTTGCAAATAGCAAAAAAATAATGGCGGAGGGAGTAGGATTCGAACCCACGGTGCCTCTCGGCACAGCGGTTTTCAAGACCGCCGCCTTAAACCACTCGGCCATCCCTCCGCAAGGGTTGACCACATAGTCAGTAAGTTGGCTAACTTAATTGAGGCCAGCATCGTAGTCAAGCATTACGCCGGCATTATATCCTGGCTTGTTGCTGTATTTATGCTTCATAACGTGAAGAGTTTGCATATCGTAAGGGATGCTGATTTTACTCCGGCAGCTTGAAAACATGTATGGCTGTCATTCTTCAAAGATATGGTAAAATAACCATATACAGCAATATTTATTGCCGGAAATGCGGCCTGGCCCGCAGGGCATAGGGTATGTGTAGGTGGAGGGCAATGTATGATTGAAAACCCGCTTTTGACAACAGGCCTCCTGCTTTTCTTTGGCTACTGGGGCGGCCGGATGGCCAACAAGCTTCATCTTCCAAGGGTAAGCGGTTATCTCGTGGTGGGCCTGCTGTTCAGCCCCTCCATATTTCACCTGCTGGATGCAGAGACCGTGAATGACAGGCTCCATTTTGTCACGGAAATTGCACTTTCCATCATCGCCTTCAATATTGGAGGCAGTCTGGAGATAAGAAGCCTGCGCAATGTGGGAAGGCAGATAGTCTGGATTACCCTGTTTCAGGCAGCCGGCGCCTTCCTGGTCACTGGCATTGGGCTGCTGGTTATCCTGAGGCTTTTCCCCGGTTTTGCGGATGGCAGTTTTGCCGGCATGGCAATGGGTGTATCCGCTGCCCTTGTAGTTGGGGCTATCTCTGCCGCCACTGCACCAGGGGCCGTGCTGGCAGTCGTTTCCGAGTCAGGGGCAAGAGGTGAGTTTACCAACATACTCCTGGGTGTCATAGCCCTGGATGATGCGCTTACTATCATATTTTTTTCCGTGGCCGGGGTTATTGCCCAGGTAGCCCTTGGCCTGGACCTTGGAGGCAGGAATATGCTGTTGCTGCCTGTAATTGAAATAGGCCTGTCCGTGCTTCTTGGAGGGGCTGCAGGGTTCATCATGTCTTTTACCGGGCGTTTCGTGGATCGAAGCGAGGCCATGCTCATGGTGGTTCTTGGCGTGCTTTTTTGCATTTCATCGATTTCTCACATAATCCATGCCTCGCCAATCCTGTCCAACATGACTGCAGGCTTTGTCGTAGTAAACCACGAGCCCGGCAGGCAGAGCTATTTCAGGGTGCTAGAACAGCTGGAAGACGCGGTATTCGGGCTTTTTTTCACATTGGCAGGCGCTCACATGGACATCTCGGTATTTGAATCCACCGGGCTTTTGGCCTGTTTTCTCCTTGTAGTCAGGATGGTGGGAAAACAGGCCGGGGTCTGGATAGGCGCCAGGATAGCAGCGGCCTCCAGGGATGTAGCCAGATACCTGGGCCTGGCACTCTTTCCCCAGGCCGGGGTGACCATAGGGCTGGTGCTTATGGCCCAGGACCTGTTCCCTGCAATGGCGGGAAAGATTATCGTGAATGCCGTGATAGGCTCGGTGATTCTTAACGAGTTTATCGCCCCTTTGCTGCTGCATCACGGTTTTACGGAGGCATAGATGATTATAAAGGATGTTATCGACAGGCTGGCTGATTACGAATACCTGAAAGTCCCTATAGAACTGCCGGTCTCCAGGCTCAAGGACCTTGTGTTGAAGAATCGCGGGATCAGGAGCATTTATGTAGAGGACAACGATGGAAAAGTCATCGGCGAGGTATCCCTGGGCAGGCTTATTAATGCCGTTACTGCCAAGAGGCGGTGTTCTGCAAGGCTCAGCGCCAGGAGTCTGCTCTCCTGTATAACCCCTAGACATGTCAGGGACATCATGGATGCAAAGGTCATATCTGCCAGGCTGGACGAAGACGTGGAAGATGTGCTCATGCGTTTTATCAGGAGCAATATCAAGGAGATGCCGGTACTGGATCAGGAGGGAAGGATAATAAAGAATATAGGGGTGTTGGACTTATGGGAGGTAATAGAAAACTGAAGTGGTGCCGAATTCTTGTACAACTGATAGAATTTCCAATCATATAAAAAGGCAGGCAGCACTTCTGCGGTGCTGCCTGCCTGGATTGTGGACTACTTTGCTTTCATTACAAAGGTGAAGAGCTTTCCAGGCCCGTGTTTGGCCGTGACATAGGTGTGCAATACCCATTCCAGCCCTTCCTGCATGGATTTAAATCCATCTTTTTCTCTTGGCAGGCCTTCTGGAAGCGAGATGTCTTTCTCTATTTCTGCCCGAATGCCGCCTTTTTGCCTGACTACCCGGCCCACAGGCGCATCCGGCTTACCCTCAACAAATACAATAAATTTGTTAAGGCCACCATCTATATGATATTTTATGGTGATTACATCACCGCTGGTCTTGCCTGCCTTGTGTTTTGCTATGTCCATCCTGACAAGTACAGGATCAAGTGCTATCTGCAGTTCCTCTTCTGATGCATCTTTTCTGGTCTTTTTGATTATATCCACAGCCTTTCTATACCAGTCCATCGCCTTGGCATAATTTCTGCTGATACCAGGCCTTCCATACATGAACCAGTCGCCTATAAGAATAGCCGTTTCCGGATCATTGGTTTTTGCAAATACAGCCTGATGCCATTTCATGGCCTCTGGATATTCATCTCTTTTCTCTGTAAGGGCTGCCAGCCATTTCATGGCATTCAAATGTCCTGCATCTGCAGCCAGTTCAAACCATTTGCGGGTTTCAGAAACCGGATCGTTCGACGGGATGATGCCTGCAAGATACAGCAGGCCTATATTATAACAGAGTTTTTTGTCTGAAATTTTGCCCTTTATCCCTGATATGGCCTTGATAAAATTTTCAGCAGCAGCCTTATTGTCTGCCTTTGCTATTTTTTTCAGGCAACTGATCTTTTCAGGAAAGGAGAGCTGATATCCTTCAGGAGGTTTTTCAAGATAAAGTTCTGCAATAAATATCCTGGCCTGAAGCAGCCCTTCATCTGCAGCCTTTTTGATGAATTTCAGCGCACGTTTTTTATATTCCCAGTCTTCTTTGCAGCTGAACTCAAGCCCTCGTTGAAAGAAGTCTGCTCTGCTGCATCTCCAGCATTCCCTGTATCCTGTCCGGTAGAGTACGAAAGCGCCTGCAATGAGAACAGCAATTAGAAGCAGGCTTACCACCGTTTTTGAATTTGTGTTCATCTGTTCACTCCTGCATTCTCCAAACAGGCAAGCTATTTAACCGGTTTGAGATCATGGACATCTCCATGACAGTCACTGCATGCCTTGTGATCCTTAAGCATTTCTTCAGTGTGAGGTTTACCATGGCAGTCCTCACAGCTCGGAACATTTCCGTGTTCATCAGAATGGCATGTAACACATTTCATCTCGGAATGTGCCAGTATCCCGTTTTTCAGCATGGTAAACTGTTCATTATGGCAATCGGCGCAGGCATCATTGGGGATGTGGGGGCCGTAGTTCAGGTTTGTGGGCATATGCACAGGATGGCACCTTGTGCAATGGGCATTGTCCACGAATTTTGAATGGGGCTCTTCATGACATTCTGTGCATTTTGGTATGACCCCATGTCTGTCATGATGGCAGTCAGTGCAGCTGAGATCCGAGTGAGCACTGGGATATTTGCTCAGTTGTTCGGCTGGCTTGGCGTGGCATTTGCCACATAGCGGTTCTATTGTAGACAGCTTGATGCTATATACAGGTGCATGTGCATTTTCATGACATTTGAGGCATGCCTTCATTTCCGGGGAATCACCATGAGGCGTGTCATGACACCTGGTACAGGCCGGGACCCTGTCTTCCCATTTCAGTCCTCTTCTGAAATTATGATATGTTTCATGGCATTCACCGCATTTCTGGCGGTGTTTTCCCCCGTGATTTTTCAGTGACAGGAAGACCGGATAGTGGCACCTGGCGCATTCTATGGTGGACAGGGGTTTGATATCCTGATCATAGATATCACCGCACCTGCCTTCAGCCGGCATACAGACCCACAGGATCAAAAGGATCCCTGCAGAAATAAGGATCTCACGTATTAGAACTTGTGCTGACTGTCTGTCTGATGGTTTCATGATTTCCCTCGGTGATTCAGATAGAAAGATTTAAGGCCTGCAATACAAGTTACTTTTTAAGCGCATGTGGATCGCCATGGCACTGCTTGCAGTCTGAAAATTTCTTATGCATACGCTTATAGTGTGGTTTCCCATGGCATTCTTCGCACTGTAGTATTGCCTTGTGCCTGTGCCTGTGGCAGTAGGTACAGCCCAGTTTGCTATGCCTGGTGACATTGCTGTCCAGCGCCTGTTTCTGTTCCTCGTGACAGGCTGCGCATAATGCAGGAGGCACCTTTCCATATCTCAGGTACAGGGGCCTGTGTGGTTCATGGCATAATGTGCAGTCCTTGTTTGTCATGGTGTCAGAGTGCGGTTCATGACAGTCAAGACATGTTTGTGACTTGCCCTCTCCCAGCCCGTGTTCCTGATGGCAGTCGGTGCAGTCCTGGTCGGAATGCTTGCTTGGATACTTGGCAAGCTGCTCTCCAGGTTTTTCATGGCATGTAATGCACACCGGCCTGGCAGGCGCAAGGCTTGTAAGATCGATTACCAAGGGAGCATGCGGGTTGTGACACTTGGTGCAGGTGTCATATGAAAAATGCTTGCTCTCCTCAGGTGCGTGACACTTGGAACACTTCGGAATTACCGCCTTGGAAGGGGGCGGGTGCCCCTCGTGGCAATCGAGGCACCCGATGTCGTTTTTGTGTGCGGATTCCTGCCCTGTGACTGTTTTTACCTCTTCTCTGTGGCACTTGATGCAGTCGCTGTCTGACAGAGGTACTGGTTTCACCTCCGCCTGGACGCTGCTGGCACCATATGCCAGGACAGCGCACAGGACTATAAAGAACCCTCTTGCTGTTATTTTCATGGTTATGCCATCCAAGTCCTTAGTAAGGCAATCGGCTTATTTCGCCAGGTTATGTGGATCCCTGTGACAATCCAAGCACTTGGGGAATTTCTTGTGTATGAATTCTCCATGTGGAGTGTCATGGCATTCGGTACACTGCATTATATTCTTGTGTTTTTCGGGATGGCAGTCAGAACAGGCCTGTTCATGGTGCTTGGTCTTTGTGGCTGCCAGGTCCGAAGCCTCCTGGTCATGACATGCTGCACAGAGCTGGTTGGGCACATCACCATAGGTGACTTCCTTGGGACTATGAGGCTTATGGCATTTCGTACAGTCCGCAACCTTCATATTGTCAGCATGGGGATCATGACAGTCAAGGCAGTTTGAAGATTCACCCTTGCCAAGTCCATGTTTCATGTGACAGGAATTGCAGTCCTGTTCGGAGTGTGCGCTGGGATGGGTCTTCATCTCGCTTATCTTGTCCGCATGACATGTGGCACATACCGGCTTGGCGGCATCTATATTGGTAAAGTCTACGTTAAGTGGATGGTGTGGATTGTGGCATGTTGTGCAATTTTTGACGGCGAAATGATCGTTTTCGCCTGGATCATGGCAGGATGAACATTTGGGAATTGCATTTTTGCCTGTGGGAGGATGTTCCTGGTGGCATTCTGAACATCCAAGATCCTTGTGCGATGCCCCGTTTGCATCCAAATCTTTTACAATTCCAATATGGCACTTGACACAGTCGGAATCCTGAAGCTCTGGCTCCTGGGGTTGTTCTGCAGGCTTGGCCTGTTCCGCCGGAAGGTTCAGGCACAACAGCCAAAGTGACAACAAAAAGAAACATAGTAAACCCAGTACGTTTTTCATTTCTCCTCTCCTCTCTTTTGGCATTGCTTTCATGCTGCAGCCACGGGACTCCCCACCTGGTATCACAGCATGACGAAACTGAATAACAGTTCAGTTTCTATATGTAAGCAAAATTCTGGGATACGTCAATTTGGTTGTGAAAAAAATATAAAATTTTACCATATCGAATGACCGGGCAGACTTCTGTTACAGCCATGCCGATCTTTCCAGTATTTGTCCCGGATTATGCAGCTCGCAAGTTTGCCTAAGATGCGAGGAGGAGGGCACGCATACGTACTTTGGTACTTCAATAGAGGTTGAGCACAAGTTATCAACAGATGATAAGGCACATTATCAGCGGCGAATTTTGACAGGGAGCTGATTCTGGCCGTTCATAGGAGAGCAGTGCTATATGCCACGTAGATTGCCCTTGAGGATAGAAAGGGGCATAGGTTTTGCTAAAAGGGTGAGGTAGCATGGATTGCTGCCTCACCCTACTCGATAGTGACCCAAGCGCATGGGTTGCGGATGAGAATGTAATTTTGCGTAAGCGTATAGATCCTGTTATCCAGACCGCCTCAGCATGGCCTTAATCCAGATTAATACCTGACCCTTGCTGTAAATTTAAGCACCTTTTGGCCATTGGCCGGCACATCGATATGCCACATGGCAGTATGAGCACCGGTTTTCTTGTGGGGCATGGTTTCAGAGGTTATGGTCCATGTCCCGGAAAACGGCTCAAGAAACCTTATTCGGGCAGGTTCGCTGCGTGTATTCTTTACGGTTATACTGTATGAGCTTTCGTATACCGAGTTGTATTTACTGTTACCTGCCAGCTTCCTGAAATCTGTCTGTACCTTGGTGCACACTATGTCGAATGCCTTTCCAAGGCTGAGATTGATTTCTGCACCCTTGGGCATGTGCCTAATGTTATCTCTTCCTATGAACTGGAGCCTGTTTGCGGAATCCTTTTTATAGACCCTGACCATTCCTTTCGGCATAGGCTGTCCAAGCCGGGATGCCTCGTCATTTTTGAAGGTTATAATGGCCTGCATCGGCAGCTTTTCCGGTTTGTAGCCCATCTTCCTGGAATATGAGTACTTGCTGCCTATGACAAAAAATTCCTTCTGGCAGGGAATGTCCGTCGCCCGGAAGAGTGCTATCTCTTTCTGGCTGTCCTTATCTATGGATATTGGACGGTTTATTGAATAGAGATGGTATTCAAATAGATTTTCCATGTTTACATCCGGAGAGCTTGCGGACATTACTGCTTCAGACTTTGCGAATGTCCTTGTTACGGGAACAGGTGGCGGCGATGGCTCTTCGTTCACATCTCCTGCCACTAGCTGTATGGATGCATCCTTGAAGGCTATTCCGGAGTTGTTGTTTACAGTGACCCAGCTTTCAATATCCATGTTTTTCTCGTTGGCGCTTAGTACGGCAATGTAGTCTGTGCGCCAGCTTATACCTCTGGTGAGGTATGTAATAGCAACATCGGATTTCCCGTTTTTTTCTCCCCTGACCGCTACCTTTAATACCGGTTCGTTGCCAAGCCCATCCGGCAATCCAGGAAATGCTATTCTGCCGGGGATAGTGGTTTCTATCCTGCCATTTACCTTCAGGACAATCCCGCCATCTGCAGATAGAAGCTTTGCAGGTACTGTCTTCTCGATGCCTGTAATCTTGTCCGTGGTGATAAGGATGACTTCCTTGCCAATGTAACTTTTGAGCAGGGCGTTAGGAGTCAGCGGCCTGGATATGAAGGTCTGTTCAAGGACCGTGGCATCATCGCATGAAATAACTGTGGACTGGGGGATTATCTTTCCACTGACTGGATGGAAAAACAGGCTGGTCTTGCCCTTTTCAAGCTGGACAGAGTCACTGTCCCGGACAAGCGCCATGCTTTTATACAGGGTCATGGAGGTTGCTTTCCATGTCCCTGTTCCCTTCGATGCCTGGCCTGACCTGGCAGTTCCGCTGACAAGGAAGACCATAAGTGATGCAAGCAGCAATACGAGGGCGGGCTTGAAATGGTTGTCTGTAGGGATTGCTGCAACAGATGCACTTCCTGAAACAATTTTATCATGTCTCATGGCAGTTTCTCCTTGGAGATGCTGTAGTTTTTAATTTATGGAAATGTAAACCCTGACCTCCTGCAAGAAAGAAAAAACCCCTGCCGGTTAAGAAGGATGGAGGTGGGTATGTTGGTCGTCTTTGTTGGAGATGGTACAGAGGGACCAGCAGGGGTAAATTTATGTGTTTATGTGTTCGTCAATTTGTAGAGATAATTAAACATTAACTCTTGGTCTTGTCAATAGCGATAATTGTTTTTCAGGAAAATAAGCCGTGATGTAATCCTGGCGGCGTTTTTTAAATGGTGGAGATGGCCGGGATCGAACCGGCGGCCTCCACGTTGCGAACGTGGCGCTCTCCCATCTGAGCTACACCCCCACTGAGCCTCAATTTCTATGCGGTTTCAACTTTTAATATCCAGCCTGGAATCACCGGCGTCTTTTCTTTGAAACAGGGACCGTCTCAATTGCACGTTCATAATTAGACCCACGCCAAGGAGGGTTGTCAAGACCGAAGAGCCTCCATAACTTATTAACGGAAGAGGTATTCCTACCACGGGCATAAGCCCCAGCACCATACAGACGTTTATCAGCACCTGCCAGAATATCATGGCAGTTATGCCAAAGACCATAAACGCCCCGAACCTGTCCCTGGTATTCCGGGCAATAGACAGGCATCGGACAAGGAAAAAGAAGTAGATGCCAAGGAGGATAATAGCACCTGCGAATCCCCATTCCTCTGACCAGATAGAAAAGGCAAAATCAGTATGGACCTCTGGCAGAAAATTGAGCTGTGCCTGTGAGCCTTTCATGAATCCCTTTCCCATTATCTGTCCTGAGCCCACGGCTATCTTGGACTGGAGGACATGCCATCCTGCTCCGAATGGATCAGATTCAGGGTTGAGAAACGTCTCAACCCGTTTTCTCTGGTAGGGTTTCATGAATTTCCACAGGACCGGAAGGGCTGAAATAGCAAGGCCGAGGACAATTAGAAAAGATGTCCACCTAAGTCGCGCATAGTATACCATGGAGGCAAAGATTGCCAGGATCAGCAGCCCGGTTCCAAGATCCGGCTGTTTTACAATCAGCAGTGTTGGCACAATGACAAGCAGGAGCGGTTTCCAGAGATCCAGGAGCCCGTACTGCTCCCTGTCATCCTGTGCAAAAAAGGCCGACAGGACAATTACCATCAGGAGTTTTGCAAATTCCGAGGGCTGTATATTAATGAACCCGAGAGATATCCATCTCTGGGAACCGGATACATTTTTGCCAATTACCATTACCAGTGCCAGCATGGCTATGGTCAGGCAGTATATTAATATCCAGTGCTTGGCAAGTTTTCTGTAGTCAAATGCAAGGCTGGAGATCATTGCTACAGTTCCGATGATATACCACTGGAGCTGTTTCCACTGGAACGGATATCCTGCTGCAGTGCTGGCGCTGTACTGGTTTACGAAACCCAGGCCCAGAATAAGCAACAGGCTGGCAACAAGCCACCAGTCAATATCACGCAGTAACTGTTTGTCAAACATGGGAAGACGCAGCGGCCAGAGAGGCAGACCGTTCCAGGAATGTGGTGGGCTTGGGAGTCCTAAGTTGGAGCCATCTTTCCAGTATTGCCCTTGCCACAGGAGCAGCCGCTGATCCTCCGTGGCCTCCATGTTCTATTACAACTGCAATGGCCACCTGTGGATTTTCTGCTGGCGCAAATGCAACGAACAAGGCATGATCCTTGAACTTCCATGACATCCCTTCATCCTGTTTTCTTCTGGACTGCTTTATGACTTGAGCAGTGCCTGTCTTTCCTGCAATGCTCAACCCGTTTATCCTGCATTTTTTTGCAGTTCCATGGGCATCTGCCACTACTCCTCTCAGGGCGTGTTTCACTATTTCAAGCATCCTGGATTTGATTGGTAGCTGTCCCTGAATGACAGGGGGCTGGTTAAGAAGGTATTCAGGCTGGTAGAGCGTGCCTCCATTGGCTACGGCAGCTATCATTCTGGCAAGCTGTAAAGGTGTCACTACAAGAAATCCCTGACCTATAGAGTAATTAAGGGTCTCCCCCTTCTGCCAGGCCTCCTTGTACCGCCTGTATTTCCATTGCCTGGTGGGAACTCTGCCTGACTTTTCACCGGGAAGGTCTATGCCCGTCTTGTGTCCTAGTCCAAAGCTGAAGGCATATTTTGATATACGGTCCACACCGAGTTTCAGGCCCACATTGTAGAAATAGACATCACAGGACTGGACAAGAGCCTTATATAAGTCGGTTTCTCCATGCCCCCCCCTTTTCCAGCAGCGGAAACGCCGTTTGCCAAGCCTCATGGCACCGTTGCAGAAAAAGGTCGAGTGCTGGTTTATAACATGCTCTTCCAGGCCTCCGGCAGCCATTACTATCTTGAACGTGGAACCAGGGGCATACTGACCCTGAATGGCCTTGTTGACCAACGGGGTCATAAGAGGGTCATTGAGTTTTTTCCATTCTTCATTGCTAAGGCCATTGGCAAAAATACCGGGATCAAACTTGGGGCTGCTGGCCATTACCAGTATTTGCCCGTTTCTCGGATCAATGGCCACAGCTGCTCCAGCCTTGCCTGACAGCGCATCTTCAGCTGCAAGCTGCAGGTCCAGATCAATGCTGAGGGTTAT
>JALWYO010000053.1 GCA_026992735.1 Deltaproteobacteria bacterium | reverse complement strand
GCCATCGCAGTCGTAGACGTATTGGCTTCCGCCACCCCCACCGCCGCCCCAGCCGCAGTCGCCTCCGTCATAGTCATATGCGGAGCAGTTGAGGTTTACGCCATCGGCACCATAGTCGCAATATCCATCGCCATACCATGAGTTCACTATATTTGCTGGTACCATGCGGCCATCGCAGTCGTAGACGTATTGGCTTCCGCCACCTCCACCGCCGCCCCAGCCGCAGTCGCCGTAATCCCAGTTATATTGGGCACAGTAAAGTACTATGCCATTGTAAGTTCCGTCATCACAGTATCCATCTCCAAGCCATTCCTGGGCGAGGGCTACCGGTATGGTGTTGCCGACACAGTCAGTAGTATAGCCACCGCCAGCACCGCCCCAGTTACAATCGCCATTATCCCAGTTATATGCAGAACAGTTCAACACAAGGCCGTAAGTGCCGTCGTCGCAGTATCCGTCTCCAATCCATGAATTGATTGTAGCAACAGGAGCAAGAGTTCCAACACAGTCATATGCGTATCCACTTCCTCCTCCACCTATGCTATTGCAATCACCATTATCATAGTTGTATGTTGAACAATTTAGATTGACACCCCATGTGCCGTCGTCACAAAGTCCATCTCCAAGATAAGCCTGGACGATATCTCCTGACACATATTGCCCCGAACAGTCAACAGCCGTTGAAAGGACGAGCGCATACACAGGAGTTGCGCAGGAGAAACTATAGATTGTCCATGAAAGACATAGAGACAAAAGCGATATCATTTTTTTAAATTGAAACATAATATTCTCCTCCTCCTGTTCTTGTTTTTTTGTTGTCATTGTGTTGCAATTTTAAACAAATTTATTCAAAAAATACTCCCTTTAATGTTTCAAATATAGCATATTTAATAGTGTTAGACAATAGAGCCTATTGCAAAGCAGGCTTTCGTCAAAGTCAGCCGACCTCGCATGACTAAATACGAAGGCAAAAGTAATGACTTTTTTAAACGGTGTCCGAAAACATTATCCGATGAACTGGTTCAAGAAAAAGGTCCTCAGCCACACGGATAAAAAAAGAGATGACAGAAACCATTTGCTGGAGGTTTTTCTGGATACCTGCAAAACTAGGCCACGAGCGGTCGCAATGTCCGGCTCAAGTTGGCTGACTGATGGCCCCACAAGGAGGAGTTCAGCAGTGCGCTTGCTGTCCTCGCCTGATTCAGGTTCACCAACAGGCATCCAGACGGTCAGCCCGGCTCCGGGAGGGCAGAGGTGCATTCTTTTTAGACTTTTGGCTAAAATTTCATGCAACCGGAATGGATTATGGGCTAATAGAGGCCGAATTATGGCCAATGCTGAAGCGGTATCTATAATGCTTTCAGACACCATTGAAAAGTTTATGACAACGAGACGAAGGTCTGCCTGGCATCATCAGGCAGTTTTGAAAATCGAGAAGGGGGCGAAATGCCCCCTTTATTTTTGGTCGGGACGAGAGGATTTGAACCTCCGACCCCCTGAACCCCATTCAGGTGCGCTTCCAGACTGCGCCACGTCCCGGAAATTTGCTGGGTAGATTCTCATGTGAAGAGATCTATCCGATTACCATTTTTTGTTCAATGAGTCAAGAAATGTAAGCGGCCCAAATTCAGCACCTCTTTATGAGAATCTTTTTTAATCAGATGGTTACAGCAGAAAATGGATGTAGTTTTGATGAAAGGGAAAAATAGTTTAATGTTTTGAAAAGTCAATATTTTCTCAATCTTTGTGGCGGAGTTAGGGCAAGTGAGCAAACACTGCTGCCATCCAGGTCAGATTATAAGTCTTACGCCGCCCAATTCCTCGATACGGTATGGAAACCTGTCACCAGGAGATCCTATGAACATGAAGTTCACCGGGATGCCCCATTTTTTTGACAGTTCTTTTATGAGTTCTGGGCCAAATTTCCCCTTTATCTTTACGAATTCTATCTTAATGTCAGGATATTCCCTGTCCAGAAATTCCAGGTCTCTCTCGAGTTTTTCAATTACCTTCTTGTCTTTCTCTTCATCTTGCATAACATTGACGATCTTTATCTTTTTAGTATGTTCATTGTTTCTGATATAGAGCAATACCTTGTTTAGGTTTGCTATGTTATCACCCCTGGTAAAAAAAACGAACTCCTGGGATTGTATACGGTCGATTGTTTCAAATATCTTTTGATTTATCCTTGTGACGAATCTAAGGATGGGTTCAAACATGATCTCTATAAAATGCAGGATGAGCTCCAGCAGGGCAATCCTGTTGAGCATTATCCATATTATGATGATGGTCGGTATGAAGTACTCTGCAAATATGACCACGTTTGCCGGCTCGCCAGGTTCCGGGGTCTTGATGATATTGCCAAGCAGGGCTGCCAGAACGGCTGTCAGTGCCAAGAGTACCGCACCCCAACTTGCCTTCTCTGGCCTGGGAAGGGATCTTCTCTTTACTTTGAGCAGGATATTGCCCACTGCGAATAATGCCATCACGGAGAGAAAAGAGATAGTATACACGCCTGCCAGGACTTCCACTTGGCCGTTTGTAATGAACAGGATTGAGACGCAAAGCAGGAAAAATGCAATGATGATTCTGTACGAACTGCCTCTGTTGTTCTTTTTTAGCAGAAATGCCGGGAATATTCTGTCCAGGGTGATGCGTTCCACTAATCCAGTGACACCAACATAGGACGTGAGAACTGCACCGCTGAGCACCAGGACAGCGTCTATGGATACTATGGTGGCCAGGAGCTCTCCACCTGTGACCTGGGCCATGTGAGACAGCAGCGATGACGCATAATTTTCCACTTGCGACACCGGCACAATGGCAAGGGCCAGGAACGCCATGAGAGGATTGAAGATGCTTACCGCAATCCACATGTTTCGCAGCGTTTTGGGAAATACACCATGGGCCTGTTCTTCCACGAAGTTTGCTGAGCTTTCAAATCCGGATATGCCCAGCATGGCTGCGGCAAATCCCCAGAAGATGGCCTTGATTACGCCTCCATGGGGTACCGGGCTGCTGTAATTTGTCAGAAGAGTTTCAAAACCATTGGAAATAAGCCAGATGGTAATGGCGCCCGCCAGCAGGACCAGTGATGCCATGTGAAACAGAAATATGATTTCAGCCACTATCGCGGACTCTCCTATACCAAGTATGGTAAGCCCCATGAAGACCGCCAGGACCGCTATAGTGGCCGGGATAACGGGTACCTGTGGGAATATGCTGTGAAGATAGTACATTGCCTCAGATGCGGATATAACTGCAGTAGCTATGTATGAGAGAAGGGTCAGGCTTGCAGCCAATGATGCCATTGCCTTGCTCGTAGTATTGAGCAGGGCGTTATATGCGCCACCATTCAGCGGAAGGGCGCCGACCACCTCTCCATAGATCTTTCTGAACAGATAGAGAACAAATGCTACGATCAACAGGGCTATCCAGGCATATTTGCCTGCGGCTATAATGGAAAGTGCAGACACATACAGCACGGAAGATGTAATATCATTTCCGCATATGGCAGTTGCCTGGAGCTCGCCAAGTTTTTTCTTATGTATCTGTTCGCTCATACCTTCAGCGCCTCAAATGCTGTAGCTGGTTACGGATGGATCCGGCTCTTGTGGTCTGCAATCATCTGTTCCCGGAGATGTTTTTGCCAGTGCCGAATCGGTGTGCATACTTTTCCCTGGATTATAATTCTCTACTGCCAGCTGTCCAGAACTCCTGCTGCATTTGCAGGATAGTTTTTTTCATATCTCCTGTTTGGCGTATAAGGCTGCATATCCTCTTGCTACCCGGTCCCTCGTGTACCATGCGGTGAAGTACAGGCAGGTAATCCTGAGAGCCAAGTTCCTGGAATACAGGTTCCAAGTCTTTCATTAGTTCCATAAGGATTTCCGATATGAGTTTTCTGCTTACTGCAGCATGGTTTACAAAGGTTCCATTGAGCCCATGCCGTGCTGCCTGCCACTTGTTGCTGAGTATTACCGCGATATGCGTGTCAGGGCTATCCAGCCTGCCGGTTGCGATGGCTGCTACAGATGCCTGAATAAGGGAAACAAGGGCAGCCATATGTTCAAATTTTGTAGGCACGTCACATATTCTGACCTCGATGGTGCCAAAATCAGGGCTTGGCCTGATGTCCCACCAGATGTCACGGGGTGATTCTATTATCCCGCACTGTTTCATAAGGGATAGAAGATTACAGTAAGATTGCCATGATCCAAGCTTTTCCGGCATGCCTGACCTCGGCAGGGCATCAAACAAGTTGGATCGGTAAGATACAAGGCCCGTATTAACCCCTTCGAAGAATGGTGAAGATGCACTAATAGCAAGGAAGAGTGGCAGCCAGGGCCGCAGGTTATCAAAGACATATATTGCCTGGTCTTGGTTTTCCAGGCCCACGTGGCAATGAAGCCCCTGGGTGATGAGCCTTCTGCCCACTATGCCGAGTTCATTCATGATCCTGGCATACCTGGGATCAGGGAAAAGCAGCTGTTTAGAGAAGGCTGAAAATGGATGGAGGCTCGATGCAAAGATTGAACAGCCGTGCCTGTCTGCCAGATTTTGGAGGACCAGTATGGTCTGGCGCAGATCTTTTTCCAATTCAGAGATGTCTGTACATACCCCAGTGCATACTTCCAGCATTGATTGTATGAATTCCTGTTTTATCTTGCCCTGGTATTCAGGTGGCAGGTCGTTCAGGATTTCCACGGAAGCTGATTTCAATTCCTGTGTTGCAGGGTTCAGGAGCTGGAATTCTATCTCGCAGCCCAGGGAAAAGGGTCTGCTTTTATTGAAGCGGATATCATAATCTTGTCTTGCCATAGTTCAGCCTCGGGCATTGTTGCCATTGCCGTTGTTATAAGCATTGCCATGTTTTTTTCTGCAGATATTCCAGGGCATTCAAGGCACAGGCTGTAAAAAAGGAGGTGCCTGTGACCAACACGCCCTCATTGAAGTCGAACCTGGAACTGTGGGCAGGCGGGTTTTCTGCCTGGTCTTTTGCGGCTCCAAACCTGACAAAACAACCTGGAACATGTTCCAGGTAAAAGGAAAAATCTTCCCCCCCAAGGCTTGGTACAGGGTAGGGAATGACAGCTTCAGGTCCTGTAACCGCCTTTGCAGCCAGTCTTGCCACCTGCGTGGCTTCGGGTGTGTTTATCACTGGAGGATATGCATTGTTGAATTTCAGGTTGCACTGCACGCCGAATATGGTTTCAATTCCTTTCCTCAGCTGTTCCAGCTCCAGGAATACCCTGCTCCTGGTTTCCCGGTCAGTAGTTCGCACCGTGCCCTTTAGTACAGCTTTTTCGGCGATAGCATTGTGGGTAGTGCCTGCCAGCATCTGGCCTATGGAAATCACCGATGGCTGCAGAGGATTTATCTTTCTCGTGAGCAGGGATTGTACCCCGGTTACAAAGTGACAGGCTGCAACCAGTGCGTCGCAGGCTTCGTGTGGCCTGGCAGCATGGCCCCCCTTGCCAAGTATTTCCATGTGAAAGCCGTCTGCATATGCACAGATAAGGCCTTCCTGCACGGCAATCTGACCAACAGGAAAATGTGTGTCTATATGGCCCCCGAATATGAGGCCGACATTTTTGAGGCAGCCATCTTTTATCATGGAACGTGCTCCTCCTTTGCCTTCCTCTGCAGGTTGAAATAGAAGCCGGACACAGCCAGTTTCAGCAATATCCATACCAGAGAGAATCCTGGCTGCTCCGAGAAGCATTGCCGTATGTCCGTCGTGTCCGCATGCATGCATGACTCCAGGTATCTTTGATGAGAAAGACAGGCCGGTTTCTTCCTGAACAGGCAGTGCGTCAATATCTGCTCTCAATGCCACGACTGGCAAATGAGGCATAGACGGATCTCCTATGTGGGCCATGACCCCCGTGGAGCCAATGCCTCTTATGAAAGGGATGTTCATCCTGGAAAGTTCTGAGCAGATAAGTTCAGATGTGTTTTTTTCCTGGAAGGCGGTCTCGGGATGCTGATGGATTTTCCTGCGTATAGCAACAAGCCAGTCCCTGAGTTGCCTGGCTTCCTGCAGGATGAGTTTATTTTTTAACATGATGGCTCCTGCATGATGGTTGGTCTTTTTTATATTTCAATCCTGCGCTCCTGTCATGATAGATAGATACATAATACCTGGGCAGGAT
>JALWYO010000052.1 GCA_026992735.1 Deltaproteobacteria bacterium | reverse complement strand
GACAAAATCCGGTACGATATCCGCATGCTCCATGGCGAACATGCGCCCTGTTCTGCCAAAGCCCGTTGCTACCTCGTCCAGGATCAGGTGGATACCGAACCTGCGGCAGAGCTCGTGAACCCGCCTTAGATAACCGGCAGGATAGGCAATCATGCCTCCTGCGCCCATGAGCATGGGTTCCAGGATCATTGCCGCTACCCTGGAGCCTTCCTGCTTGAGCAGGTCTTCCAGAAAGCCAGTACACTCCAGGCTGCATAAAGGCCCTGTGCCAGGCTCGTAGGTGCATCCGCATGGGCACCTGTAGCAATACGGAGGGGGAACAGTAAAGGAATCATAAGTAAGCGCATCAAAAGGACCCTCGAACGCAGGCACACCTCCAAGGCTCATGGTGCCTATGGTATCCCCATGATAACCACGTTCCAACGCCACGAATTTCTCTCTTTTTTCATCCCCTGTCTGCTTCCAGAACTGGAGTGACATCTTGATCGCCACCTCACAGGCAGTTGAGCCATCGTCCGAGTAGAAAAACTTGCAAAGCTCTCCTGGAAGTATCCTGGTAAGCTGCTTGGCCAGCAACACTGCCCCCTGGTGAGTCGTTCCTGCGAAATGGACCTGGTCCAGCCTTTCCATCTGGGCAGCGATGTGACGCCTGATAACAGGATGATTGTGACCATGCACTATGCACCACCAGGAAGATATGGTGTCATAGTAACGCTTGCCTTCCAGGTCATAGAGAAACATGCCCTCGGCCCTGTCAACAAATAACAGGCTCCGTTTCTCAAAATCCTTCATCTGGGTATAAGGATGCCAGATGTACTGCTTGTCTATTTTTCTGAGTGTATCAGCGTCCATTCCTTGCCCCGTATCCATAGCCTTTTCAGTCATTAATCAGGATTTTATCCTGTTTGCCCGTGCATATTCCCATCCAGGTCTATCAGGGCCGCCCCGGGACTTGCATCCATTAGCAGCCTAGCAGTTCCTGGATGGCATGTAAAAAACAGGACTTGGCGTTCGTTGGCCAGACGGCTTATGGCTGCCACAGCCTGCCTGGTGCGCCAGGGATCAAAGTTTACCAGTATATCATCCATAAGCACAGGGAGTTTCTGCCCGCTTGGCTCGCACACGGCCATAACCCCGAACCTCAGGCACAGATAGAGCTGTTCGGCAGTCCCTCTGCTCAGCCGCTCCGGCTCAAAACGCCGCCCGTCAGGGGTAACAGCCAGCACATTACCTGTTCCAGGAGTAGCCACTATACGCGAGTAGCGGCCTTCGGTGATCTCTGAGAAGAATCGGGACGCTATCCTGATGACCTCCGGCTGGTTCTCACGTTCAAATCTTTCCTTTGCGCACTCAAGCACATGAAGGGCAAGTGACAGCACTGCCCAGCGCCTGGAAAGCTCCTCTGCCTCCTGTGCCAGGCAGGAGCGCCTTGCCAGCAGCTCAATGTGCCGGTCTGAAGATGCCATGTCCTGCAGATCCTTTGAAGCACGGGCCCTTGCATCTATTGTATGATCGATCTCCGAGTCCAGGGCATCCACCTCACTGGAAAACCTGTCCACATCTGCCTGGAATTCTTCGAGAGACTTCTGGCCAAGGAAGCTCTCCACCTGCCGGATGTCCCTGGCGCCCGTAGTTGCCTTCAGCACGGCAGCATGCTCCGCCATTCTGGCCTGTAGAGTCTCTCTCTTCTTAAACCTTTCGTAAGCGTTCCTGAATTCTTCCATGTCATGACAGCCGGCCTTGTCAAGGATTTCCCGGATTTGATGTTCAATGCCCTGAAGCCGATCTTTCAGCCTGGTCTCCTCTTCCCGGAGCTGTTGCATATCCCTTGCTGCCAGCTTGTATTTTGCATCCCTGTCAATTTCATCAGACAGCTTCTGAGACAGGAGATCTATCCTGGAGCATACATCTGTCACCGCCTCGCTGCTATCAATGAGTTTATGAAATACAGAGGATACCCTGGATGAAATCTCTTCCATCTCTCTTTCCAGATCATGAAGGTCTGCATTTAGCGCATATCTGCGGTCCAGAATACTCCTGGCATCTTCCAACAGGTTCATGGTTTCCGTTGCAGTAGCAGGGTCCAGGACAGTATCAAGCCCCTTTTCCTGGAGAAAGGCCTGCCAGGCCTCCTGCCTGCTGCGCTTCAGAGCCTCTGCCTTTTCCAGGTCTTTTTCCATATTGTGGAGTTCCTGTTTCAGCTCAGATGCCTCCTTGCCCAGAGACTTGTGTTTTTCCTCCATGCCTGCCAGATGATCCGCATCACTGTTCAGTGCAGAGATGTAATCAAAGATTTTCCCGGCATATTCAGATGGAGTTTCCATGCTGCCGCCGTCTATGACCTTGCTGATACCCGCATTTGACAAGTCATCCAGAAGTTTGTCACGCTCTTGGCTCAGGGACGTGATCTTGTTGTTGAGCAGTGCCTGTTCCTCTGCAATGCCCTTGAGTTTCTGCAAGGCGGCAAGGACCTGGGGAAGCTGCCCCGGAGTCATTCCGGGATTGCCTGCCTTCTGCTTAACAAGCTCTTTCCACTGGCCTGCAAGGTCCTCTGCCTGCCTGTAAAGGTCTTTGACCTTATGTTCCTGTTTTGCGATACGGCTCTTCAGTATCTCCCGTTCATCTTCCAGGCCGGATATCCCGGACAACAGCATATCCTTTTGCTTGATAATCCGCCTGGCCTCTTCGATATCGGCAAGCAGGCCATGGACACTGCCAATAGTGCTGATTTCCACGCCGGTCATTGCTTCCAGATCCTGTTTTGCCTGCTGAAGCTGCTCCAGGGCCTGCCTGAGCCCGTGTTCTTCTGCCTGGAGAAGCCCCTTTCTCTTATCCAGGGCCTTGGCCATAGTCATGATATCCTGCCTGGCAGATGCCTGCCTGGACCTGACAACAGGCCATGCCACCAGCAGGACAACGGCGGTCGAGAGGGCAGATCCCCATGCCACTGGCGGCATGTTCATATAGGACAGAACGGCACCAAGCAGCAATGCGGCAATAGCCGTACCTGCCAAAGCAATTGGCAGCCTGCTGCCTTCCACCCCGGCCTTCCTGGCATCCAGCTCCTTTTCTTCTGCAGAGCAGGCGAGTATATCCTTCTTGACCCTGGAAATCTCTTTCTCCAGGCCCATATACTGACCAGTGGATTCTGCAACAGAGTATGCCAGGGCTGCCACCTTGCTGAAGACATCCTCCCTGCCCCTGAAGATACCTGGAAGCTCCAGGTTCAAAAGCCTTTTGTGCCGCTGGTCAAGCTGCCTGTCTATTTCCTGCAGCCTGTTTTTCAGCTGATCCAGCTCAGAGGAAGCCTGCCTGGTTTCATGTCTGTTCGCCTCAATCCTGTCTTTCAGAGCACCTGCACTGCCTGAAAATTCACGAAGATCCATTGCAGTGAGACCGCCTGTCTGCATCAGCGGGCAGACTTCATTCATGCCCTTTATCAACCTCTTCTCATAGCCCAGTTTCTGCTGTTCGAGGTTATCGAGTTCTGCAATTACATTATTGAGCCTACGGGCCTGCCTGGTGAGCTCAGGCAGTTGTGCAGGGTCCAGGACTGAAAATTTTTCTCTGAGTTTTTTGATATCGTTCTGAATGGCAGCAATACGCTTATTGATGGAAGACAGGTCAATACGGCGCAGGGCGACACGATCTGCAATGCGCGATACAGCCATTTCAGCTTCATCCATGTCTGCCTGGAGCTGCCTGAGCCTGCTTCTGTCAGCAAGGGAGAAGGAACAGGCCATGATGCTGTCAGGAGTCCAGTGACTGCCCAGCTCATCCATGACAGCAGCAAAACGCCTTTCCAGCTCGGCCAGTTCCCTGTGAAAATTTTCCCTGATATCGCTGAGCTGCTGATACTTGTCCCTGCCTGAAAGCAGAGCCGTGATGGCGTGCCTGTTATTGAGAAATGCATCGTCAGGCTTAAAGATTTCGAGTTCAGGCCTCTTGTTGCGGATACCATCCTCGATCACCTTAAGACTGGCGCGCACTTCATCAAGCTCCCGGGCAAGGCGTTCCATGCGCTGGGCCATCTGGTGCGACAGCCTGTCAACAACCTTGTCCCTGGAAATCTCCTTGAATCCTGCCTGCGATGCCTGGAACTGTTTCCAGTCCTCCCATGCACTTACCGCAGCCCTGGCCCTTGACAGATGCTGAACAATCCCTTCCCTGCCCTCTCTGAGCTTATGGAGCTTCTGTTCCATGCTCCTTATCTCGGAGCTCAGCTCATTATAGCGATCCACCTCTCCGCTGACCCGATCCAGCTCCTTGCTGACCTTTTTCAGCTCAGAGAGCAGCTTGTTGATGGGTTGTTTTCTGCCAGCAGGCCTGAAAAGGGCCAGGCGTTCCTTCTGAAGCTGCTTCTCTGTCCCAGGCACTGCGAGAAAAGATGCACCAAACCCTGCCCCGTAGATTGCGTTCCTGATGTCCTGGCTGTTCAGGCCCTCAAAGCTCTGAAGTTCCTGCAGGCTGAAGCTGAAAACATTCCTATAGAGTTCTCTGGTAACGCCTCCGAAGATGCTCCTGAGCGGATCACTGCCAAGGTCTCTTCCATCAGCATCCAGGAGCCTGAACCTGCCCCCTCTGGTCTTTATCCTCTCAATGGTTATCTCGCCGTAGGCCGGGGTATCTATTACCATGCGGCCGCCGTAACGGCCGCCATGAATGGGCAGAAACTGCCTCTCGTGCCTTCTGGCATCCGGGAAACCGAAAAACATGGCGTTGACAAACGACAGGATAGTGGATTTCCCTGCTTCATTTCTGCCAGAGATTATCACCAGCCCGCCGGGAAACGGCCCGGCAGAAAAGTCCGAGAAGGCGCCAAACCCCTCTATATGCAGATTCCTTATTTCCAATGTCTCTTACAGGCCCCCCGGTTACTCCTCCAGACGGTCCAGAAGCATGAACTCTGCATCTTCCAGCAGCTGCTCAAAGGTATTCCCGGACAGATTCCGGCAGTGTCTCCTGATATCCCTGCGCCCCAGCAGTACAGACAGTTCCTTCCTAGCTGCGGCCTGGCGTTCAGGATTGCCCCTGATTGCATCTGCCTCCTGGAGTATGAATGCCACTATGTCAGATGCCGTTTTCCTTTCCTCAAGATCAACAGGCCTCCTGCACCGGTTAATGATGGATTCTACCCATGTCAGAGGCCTTCTGCCTGCAAATTCCTCCCTCAATTCTTCAAGCATATCAGGTATGGAATTCTCCTGACCAAGATCTGCAGCAACAGGAGAGCGGCCTGCTATAACCAGCCTTATGACCCGGCCCCTTGAACCTGCCTGTCTGCAGACCCGTCCGATCTCATTACGTGCAGCATCCATCAGCGCTCCTATATCTCTTGCACCTGATGCATCTATTTCCACTTCCAGCCACCTGACACTGTCAACGGAGTGGAAATCCAGGGCAACGACCTGTCTGCCTGAAGACTGGACAAGAAATACGCCCTTTTCACCCTGCTCCCTGAAACTTCTTCCCTGAATGACCCCTGGATACACCACCCAGGGCTGCCTGCACAGGACAGCGGCGCTGTGCACGTGCCCAAGGGCCCAGTAATCCACATATCTGCCATTTGCATCATGTCTTTCAACAAGATCCGCGAGACTACAGGGGGCATATGGATAATGCCCTGCCTGGTTTCCCACAGTGCAATGTAACAACACTATCCTGAAAAGCCCTTCCGGGCCGGAGGGTATCCTGACAGCCAGGTTTTCTTCCACCGATCTGGTAGGGAAACTCAACCCGCATACTGCGGCAACCGGTCTGCCACTATTCTGAACCGCCTTCCATTTGGCCTTGCTGGCAGGAAACACCGTGCAGTTTGGCGGAAGCTCCAGCATGCCAGAGGCCTGATCCATGGGATCATGATTGCCATGCACAATGAAGACCTGGATGCCGCCCTGCTCCAGTTTTTGCATCCCATTCCTGAAATGAAGCACTGCCTTCAAGTTCCTGTCGCTGCTGTCAAACAGATCACCTGCAAGCAGGACAAAGTCCACCTGCTTTTCCAGGGCAAGATCAATCATTGCATCAAAGGCCTGAAATGTTGACCTTATGAGACTGTCCACTATCTCTTGATCCGCCCTGGCTATGCTGGTGAATGGCGTGCCTATGTGCAGATCTGCGGCATGTATAAAGCTGAAATTCGTATCCATGTTAATATCGTCAATAAAGACTCTTTTATGTTAAAATATGAACAAGAATCTTGGGGTATGGCTATAAAGGCAGACGCTATTTATAGTTTCATCTAAATCCTGCAATTGCCAAGTTTGCCGAAGATACAAGGAAGAAGGGGCGCAGACGTATTTTGATATTTCAAGTCTCTGACAACGCGGCAGATTCGGTAAACTCGGCAATCCCGAAGGGTGGCGAATGCGAGGGAAAAATATCTGATGGTGAATTCACCTGAAAAGTGAAACTTGCCCCTCAAGTATTCAACAAGAACTTTGCTGATATAATTAATAAATTTCATTTCCCCTAGCATTTCCCTCGTATTCGACATGCAGGATTTAGATTTCAATTATTGATACAACAATATGCAGCAACACAGCATAATCATAAAATTTTATAAAAAATAGATGATTATGAGAAGACTCGAAGAATTTTATAAATGGCTCTGGGATGACAACCTTTCCACCACTCCAAAAGACAGCACATGGTTTGCAAAGGCTGCCACAAGAATCATATTCATAGTAATCAAAGGATTTGGCAAGCATGACTTTGACCTAAGGGCCTGTGCCCTGACATATACAGTTATTCTGTCTTTGGTGCCAATGCTTGCCATGGGAACCGCTCTTCTCAAGGGTCTTGGAGCAGACAACTATATGAAAGCTGCTGCCTACAAGGTTATTATAGAACTGGAAGAAATGGCCAGCCATGAGCAGCATTCCGGCAATTTTACCACTGAAGCCAACGTCCAGCCAGGCCAGGCGAATATCCGCAATGGATCCCTACTGCACCTGCGGGCAGCCCTTGACAAGATATTCGAATACGTTGACAAGACAAACTTTGCCACGATTGGCTGGCTGGGTATCGTAGGTGCAATTTTCACAGTAGTGGCCCTGATGACCCACATTGAAGCGGCCCTGAATGCAATATGGGAGACCAAAAAGGCTAGGCGTATAGGGAGAAAGATAATCGACTACATAGGCCTTGTCATACTGCTGCCGATTTCCGTTAATTTTGCATTTTGGGCTATAACAGCTGCCCAGAGCGAAACACTGGTGGCAAAGATCACGTCCATGCTCAGGGTTTCCTGGGTGCTTCCCCTGATGTTCAAGCTGCTGCCGATACTGCTTATTGTTGGCACGTTTTCCATACTGTACCACTTCATGCCCAATACGGAGGTAAAGGTAATTCCTGCTCTTTCAGGCGGCTTAATCGGCGGCCTGGGATGGATACTGGTTCAGACCCTGTACATAAAACTCCAAATCGGAGTAGCGCGCTATAATGCGATATATGGCTCCTTTGCTACGTTTCCGCTTTTCATATTCTGGCTGTATATCGGCTGGCTGGTCTTCCTGATGGGGGCTCAGACATCCTATGCCGTTCAAAAATTCAAGAGATATGTGCCTCTGGCCGGCCGGATAACGCCACTTCACAGGCTTGCACTGGCAGTTGATATTCTCGATGTGACCTACAGATATTTTGATGCCGGCAGGGGGATTACTGCGGAAGAAATATCAGATGAACTGGGTTATCCCCTCATGGATGTAGTAGATGTAATGAAAAAGCTCAGGCACAGCTCGCTCATACTGCCGTCTGAAGACGGAACACATTTTCTCCCGGGCATTTCAGCAGAGCACCTGGAAAAGACCGCTATATTTCATGCCATGTGTGGCAGGCTGGAAAGCGACAGGACACATGGACAGCAGATTGCCTCTATGGTGGAAAAAAATGCCAAGCTATTATTGGATAAAGAAAATGAGAAGATTAAGAAAGGGGATACTGCATAAATCCAGCATCCCCTGTAAGGACTGTCTTGTTTAGTAACGCCTGCGCCTTCTGCTTGCCTTGCGGCGCCTTCTTTCAGCTTCCTGAGCCTTTCTGCGCCTCTTTACGCTGGGCTTTTCATAAAACCTGCGGTTTTTGAGTTCGCGCTGGAGCCCGTCAAGCTGCATCTTCTTTTTGAGAAGCTTGAGCGCCTTTTCCAGATTGTCCTGGACTTCTACCACTATGGCCAAGGGTATCCCCCCTTTCTCATGAGAATCTCATTAATATATTATGTATAAACTGCCTGTCAATCACTATTTTCGTTATAGAATTTTTTCATGACAAGCGGATATAGCATAAGCCAATTAACATCCTGATTGAATTACAATTTGTCAGACAGGCTGCATAAAAATATTCACATCGAATTGCAGTATAATATGCTTTATAAATTCAGATAAATATCAGAAAGGAGTAGAGGATTTACAGGAGTGAAAAACTTTTGAGCAATGATGCCAGCTTCTGATCGGTCTTTGCCTGCTGTTTCAACAAATCGATAAGTGCTTCAAGACGCCTGCGATCTTTTATTATATCGTTCTCAATTTCCTGAACTCTTGTCTCAAACGGCCGAATCATGGTACGTCTGTCCCACAAGGCAAAACCTATGGTTATTGCAACAATAGCCACAAAGGCCCCAACAATGGCTATCATAATCTGGAGCATGAAATCAAAACGTTTATCAACTTGCTCAAAACGCTTATTCATATCTTCCCGAAGCTCAGATATACGAATCTCAATTTGCTCAAAACGCTTATCAACTTGCTCAAAACGTTTGTCTATCTGCTCAAAGCGCTTGTCTACCTGGTTCAAACGCTCATCCAAACGAATCAAAAGTTCCCGGTCTTTTTGAGTAAAGGCATCTGAGCCCGCCATAACAGGCTGACTGTTTATCAAGCCAGATAGAATTATCAGCAAGAATAAGTTTGTTATCACATTGAATCTATACATTATCAGACAGCCTTTTCCCGTGACAAATTTGAATATATTTAAATCAATATTAATATTCAATTTTATTGCAGTCAATAACATCAGTCATCCGGCCAGATCTTGCCCGGGTCAAAACCCATGTCTGTACTGGCAGATTCTTTGTTCTTACCGGCATCTTCTCTAGGTTTTTTCTTTTTTTCGTCAAAGTTGCCATCATCTTCCTGATCAGCAAGCGAACCCTGCTCTCCAATATCAGGCTCCTTACTCTCGAAATCTATTCCTTCGACTACTGCATCAATATTCAGACCGGAGAGATCTTCATCAACTGCAAGCCGTTCGGTAAATTCCAACTCTTCGGAATCTTTCTGTATGGATTGAATCGTGGTGGCAGCAACCTTCAGGGCCTCGTCTATCTCTGGAGGTGGACCTGTCATTTCATCGTCCAGTATCCTGAGAAATCCCTCCATGGAAGACCTGATCTTCTCCACGGCTTCCCTCTGCAGCATCCTGAGCTGTCTCAACCGGCCTTCGAGATTGATTGCCTCTTGATGCGCCTCTGCCACAATGCGTTCAGCATCAGACATGGCGCGCTGGATAATGATCTCGGCCTCTTTCTCTGCGTTGGCCTTCATGTCCCCGGCGAGCTGATGGGCGGCAGTAAGGGCCTTCCTGAACTCTGCCTCCTGATCTTTAAGCTTGGAAATCCTTTTCTCAAGGGCAAGCACGTCATCTCTCAGTTCATTACGATCCTTGATCAGGTCAGCCAGCACGTTGGCAACTTCCTCCAGAAAACTGTTGACTTCCTGCCTGTCATACCCCTTGAACCTTACAGTGAATTTCCTGTCAGCTATCTCATTGGGTGTAATGGTCATAGGTGTTGCCTCACGCAAGCCTCATTGCCAACTCGTGAAGAGTGGGAACCAGGAAACTGTCAAGAAATATCAGGGCCAGGATTACCACCATGGGACTCAGGTCTATGCCTCCGAAATTTAGCGGCAGATACCTCCTGATCCTATCCATGACAGGATCTGTAATATTATAAAGAAACCTAACTATAGGATTATAGGGATCAGGGCTAACCCATGAGATTAAGGCACGGATGATAAAAATCCACATATAAAGATTCAAAAGAATGTGCAGTATCGTGGCTATGGAATTAATGAAGTTGCTAAGGATAAACATGATAAAATTCCCTCGAAATATGTCACCTTTTAATAGTTGTTACTTGCCAAAAGGACAGACAGGATACCGGCACTTTCTGCATGAAAGACATAGGCCCCCGTGGCCCATGGCCGCAATTTCTGCCCTGCCTATACGCTCCCCGGTCAGAAGCCGTGGGAGAACAAGATCCAGCACTGTAGTCTTAAAATACATACCACAGGCTGGAATTCCAAGCACTGGGACATCATTTATATAACTTACCAGAAACATAGCGCCCGGCAGCACCGGGGTGCCATAGGTAATATCCTGAGCGCCTGCAAGACGTATTCCTTTTCTGGTTACATCATCCGGGTCCACTGACATGCCACCAGTACAGATAACCAACTCCGCCCCTCTGGATATTGCCCTGGCAATTGCATCGGAGATAAGCTGCACATCATCTGTAACCTGCTCAAATGAACATATCTCCATGCCAAAAGATGCCAGCTTTTCCTTCATGGCTGGGCCGAACCGGTCCTTTATTCTGCCTTCATAGACCTCACGCCCGGTGACTACTATGCCAGCATTGTAAAGCTGCCATTTTGTGACACGTAGCAGCCCTTCCGCTTTCTGTAATATGGCCTCTGCACGCTCCATCAGTTTCCTGGAAACTACCAGGGGAATGGCGCGGCCTGCTGCCACCTGGTCACCCTTGGTAACCATGCTGTTGGTATGCCTGGTGGAAAGCATAACTTCCCCAAGGAGATTGAATTCCAGAAGCATTTCCCTGTCAACACGAAATAGCCCGTCTGAAGCAGCCCTGAATACCACCTTTCCCTCAGAGACCTTGTTGTCACATTCCACACCTGGACCGCATGCAGACCTGGCAATCATCAATCCCGCTTCGTTTTCATGTACAAATTCGGGTCCAAAATCAAGGCAGTATATGTGGAACTTGCCAAGATCCTTGAGCTTTTCCACGTCCTCAGGCTGAATGATATGACCTTTCTTGAATGCCGCTCCTTTCTTTTTGTCCTTGACTATCTCGGTTATATCATGAGGTATGACAAGGCCAAGTGCCTCGTCAACAGGCACCAGACGGCTGCCCGGCGTTACAAAGATATCATCTGAATCTTGTTTCATTGTTTTATCCTGTAATAACCACCATGGGCACATGCCCGGCAGAGAATCTTACCATCTATTTCCACGTCCCTGCAGTCCTGAACCCAGTCACCGCAGGACTGGCACTGAACCCGCCTGGAAGGCCTGCCCGGCATATCATGGGCTGGAATCTCCACCTCCACTTCCTGAACAAGGAACAGCTCCTGGTCTTTCATGAGTTTATAGGCCTCTATCTGGCGCTTGTACTTATTTTCTATCTCCGGGCAATACTTTGCAGCAAGTTCCCTGGATTCCTCCCGAGCCACTATCCTCACGGCCTTGCCGGTTTCCAAATTGACAAAAGTAGCTGCCATAACGCCGTAATCCATCCATTTCAGAGACCTTTTACCAAGGCTGCAACCTGTGACGGACTGTATGGCATCTGTAGCGCACCTGTCAATTTCCACATAAACTATCAATTTCTTCCGATCTGTGCCTTTCGGGTCCCGAATGCCTGATAGCTCCAGCCCCAGCATGGCCAGCCTCACTCCCAGCACCTGGCCGGGACAAAGATGGCCGTGTATCTTCACAGACTCTTCAAGTAACTGCTCAAATTCATTTTTATGCATGGTGAATATATCCTTTCTGGTTTATCCTGTTGGTATGATTTGCTACAGGCCAATATGAGGTAAGAAAAGATGACAACAAAAAACTGCAATCCAAAAGACCCTGCCTTCTGGGAAGAATACGCCAAAGACCTTCAGAAAGGCCCGGTAAACAAAAAATGCATGAAACCCGACACCTGGGACAAGGCAGCAGCTACATATGACGACCTTGACAGATGTGCTGACTATAGGAATCAGGTCAATGCTGTTATAGACATCTTGCAACAAAAAGGGGCCTTAGACAAGGAAAACTTTATAATAGATATAGCCTGTGGTACCGGAACCTATGCTGTGAAAATGGCTACAAAATCCAATAAAGTAGTATGCCTGGATATTTCATCAGGAATGCTCCAAAAGCTTCGGGAAAAGGCTGAAAAACTTCAGCTTTCGAACATCGAAATCCTGCAGCAGGACTGGCACGAATTTCATGCTAACGACAAATATGATCTTGTATTCGTATCCATGACGCCACTTCTCAGATCACCGGAGAATATACGCAGATTCCTGGATCTTTCCAGGCGGTTCCTGTCCATTGTCACCTGGGCAGGGGTACGCGAGAACCAGCTGCTCAAGAAACTCTACAGGGAAATAATGGGGAAAGATCTAAAACAGCATGGCCATGACATGATACTGCCGTTCAACTATATCTACAGCCTGGGATATGCGCCTCATCTGACATTCTTCAATGGCTGTTGGGAAAGGCTGCGTCCAGCGAGAACCCAGGCAGAAAATTTCATTTGGAGGCTGGAACTTTACAGGCCCCTGGCACGGGAAGAAAAGGAGCTTGTCATAAACAGAGTGGAATCCCTGGCCGATTCGGATGGTATGGTCAGCGTTACAACCAGAGTCAGGACCTGTCTGATGCTGATAGACAAAAAAGAAATTGAATTTTCCTGTTCTTGACAAGGATTGACACATAATCCCGGATTGTAAGGCATTGTATGATGAGATTTACACGGAAAACCCTTGCGCCATAAGTATCTACAGTAAGCCATTACCGTGCCTGATAAAATTTTAGATATTATGAAGAAAAACGCTTGACTAACACATTTATAAAAGTCTATCTTAAAGGGTAACCAGTCGTTTCAGGCATATCAGGCTCAGGAGGATCAGTGCAAACCTATAAATATAGGGTAAAGACTAATAAAGCTGACAAAAAAGCCGGGAAGCGAGATAATAAGTATCTGAGCGTATTTGTCATAACAGGTCTTCTGCTGCTTTTTCTATGGACAGTAGCAGGCCCTTATGGCTTCTGGAAACTCCACAGGCTTGAGCAGAAACGAAAGGATCTTTACGCCAGCTTAATAACAGCAGAGAAACAGAATACAGAACTTCAAAACAAGATCAAAACATTCTCCGAAGATAAGCACTTGCAGGAGCATGAAGTGCGGATGAAGCTGGGCTGGATCAAGAAAAATGAGATCCTGTACAAGTTTGTAAAATGATGCCTGAATAATAACAATATCTCACCTGTAAATATCCTGATTATCACCTAATCAATGCTGATTCATTAACAACAGATGCTTATTACATCGGATTCCATAGAAGACTTTAGAAAGTATCTTGCCAGTGGCAGGTGGGAAGAGGATTTCGAGTACAGGACACCTGATGGGCAGGCAGAAATGCTCGACATGCTCGATGCACTTTTCAATCTGTGCGAGCTTGCTGATGACATCCTGACGAAAAAACTCTACAAAAACATGCGGGGAGAAGGCAGAACAGTGCCCTTTTCCGCCGCATCACTGTTGCCATCCGAACCTGAAAAATGAGCCTCATAAGGACGTGGACCTATCTGAAATACGCGGGCTTACAGATAAAGGAAGCGGAAGCAGCCCTGGAACAGGGGGATGACAAGCGCTGCATCCAAAAGATATATGACAGCCATACTGCACTTATAAAAGCCGTTGCTGCTGCCCTTCCAATGGTCAGAAAAGATTTCTTCAAGATGACTGAGAAGGAACTGATAAGAAATATATCAGACCTTACTAATGAAGAAACAACGGCTATTCAAATCGTAAATCATATTTCTAAGATAAATTCTGCAGGCATGCCTGATGCAACAAAACCTGTAAATGCGGGTAAAGTTCTGTCTGCTGCAAGCCAGGCATTTACCCTTCTTAACGATATATTCCCAAACCGCTGAAGAGTTTTCAGCATCGCCGGTTGTTCTTTTCAAATAGAATATCTATAATATCAATAGAAAAGGAGTTTATTATGATACAGCAGCAATATATCAAGATTATCAGCATTGTGCTTACAATGACATTTATGGCCTGTTCTGCAACAGTGATGGCATTTGAAAGCGATTCCAATAAATATCATAATCCAAATACCAATTATCAAAAATATATGAAAAAAGCGAAAAACAGACAAAATGGAATAAAAGACTGGTTAGGATTAAATCAACACCAACAGAAACTATTCAACAAAATGCAAGAGACAGCCAAGGCATTAAGACAGAAGACATGCCCTAACCCGATGGCAGGCTGCTTTATCAGCAAGGAGCAAATCCGGGCCATGCATCTCTTTACAGCAGAGATTGCTGCCGAAAAACCAGATTTTGACTCTGTGGCCAAAAAACTCGTACATGAATATCATGGACCTTACAAGAAAGAGTTCAAGGCGGCAGTAAAAGCCAAGGCTGCATTTCTCAAGAGCCTGACCCCGGAACAGAGGGACAAGATGCTGCGTAAACATGCAGGCTGGCACAAACCGCGCAGCAGTGGCAAAGGCATGTACCACGGGCGTGGCACCAAGGTTCCGTACACACCAGCTGCACCAGCTGCAATTCCTCAGACATCTCCAGGAACTCAAATCAGATAAAACAGTATATCTGTTTACCGGATACTGGTCTGCTGGATTGCCGATATTAGGCACGAGAGGGATGTGTGGGATAAATAATGATTTCTGCTAATGCAGCAGGCTGTAAGTAACTCCTCAATAACCCCATGTAGATTACAAGTTTTTGGACACAGATGAACACAGATAAACACAGCAACACCGGGATTTTTTTGTCTTTTATTCGCGTACGAAGTCTGTGTTTATCTGTGTCCTGTTAAATACTCTGGTACAGGCAGGCGTATCTACGTCATGGTCAGACGCTTGAGGTACGCGTTTATATGCCTGCTCGTCCTTTGTCTTGCATCTGCGCCTGTAAGTAGTGGATTTGGATTCATTGTCAATTATTGACTCTTCCCAAGGATATGCTATAAAACTATAGAATATCTAGAGTCAAATTTTCCAAAATACATAATATCAATTGCGTTTTCATGTCTTGAAACATGAGACACGACATAGCAAGGCATGACATGGCATTCACCCTTAGGCACAATGGCTCCACATAGGTCTTTAACAGGAGATGGAGGAATGTAATGAAAGAAAAAGGCCGGTTACCTATGTTCATTCGTATCTTTATCCTCTTTGCGTTCCTGACTGCCACGGCAACAGGAACAGGTATTGCAGCAACATTAGATGTCTGCAGCAGCGGATGTGCGTATCCTACGGTTTCAGGTGCGTTAAAGGCATGCAGCAGTGGAGATACCATCCGGATCGCAGCAGGCACATACAGTGAAACTGACATCTATGTAGCAGATAAACAGGTAAACCTTGATGGAGGGTGGAACCAGGATTTCACTGTCAGGGAGTCCAACCCCGCCTCCACTGTTCTGGATGGAAGTGTCCGGGTTGACTTTACAAGTACCGGCGGAATGCTCAACATTGCCAATCTCACCATAAGGGCACGGTCATCTTCAGACCTTACAATAAGGGTTATGGCTGACGGGCAGGCGCCAGCAATTATCAACATGTCCAGCGTGGTGCTACGTGATGCAGAAGGCAATGGCCTGGAGATATCGCTGCGAGGCTCACAACAGGTATCTGTTAACCTTGTCAACTGCATGATATTCTCAAATGGAACAGGAATATATCTTGCAGGCACCAGCCGGTCCCAAGCCAGCAATTTTGCACTTTCCCTGATCAACTCTACAGTGGCATTAAACAGGACAGCCGGCCTGACCATAGACAGAGCATATGCCTCCATCAGCAATTCCATACTGTGGCACAACTATCCTGCGCAAAATGGCGGAAACAGTAATTATTTCGGTACTACAACAACACCTGCAAATAACGCCGACATCATGATGTCAGCCAGCGCCCATGTCACAATAGGCTATTCGATGTACGGCACGGTAATCAACTACGGTGATACCTCGCACTTTACAGACAGCGGGAACAACCTCAGCGGTGAAGACCAGGATCCCCTGTTCAGAGATGCCCAGGGGGCTGATTTCCACCTCTCTTCTCTATCTCCGTGCATAGATACAGGCACGGCAGAAGGCGCTCCAGACATGGATTTCGAGGGTGATACAAGGCCCATAGGGCAAGGCGTGGATATGGGAGCCGACGAGTACAATCCCTGCATTGACGATAACACTCCTCCCGCACCTGTGTCAGATCTTGCCTGCGAGGTCTCTCCATTCAACATCTCGCTTCAATGGACCATGTCCCAGGACAATCCCTATGATTATGTGCGTTTCTTCAATGTCACGGCCCAGGATCAGCATGACCTCATCTCTGAAATAGGTCCCGGCCAGCAGGCTCTCAATATAGATAACAGCTACTGGGGCAGTACCATTGCCATCCAGGCCGTTGCCATTGATAAGTGTGGCAATGCAAGCCCGCCTGTGGATATACAGGTAAGCGTGCCGGCATACAGGCAGATCAACTGTCCGGCAGGCGCATTCAGTTTTCCGGACCTGTCATCTAAGTTGCACCTCAGCAATGCCTCAGATGAGGCAAACAGGTACTTTGCCTACGGTTACGATGAAAACGGCACCATGCTGTGGGAACAGTCAGGTGATCTTACACCAAAGGCCAGCAAGGTGCTCACATCAACCGGGGGGCTTTCCACGTCCGTTTATGCTGCCGCTCCAATTACAGGCTTTGTGGAGATGAATGGCGCAAACTCCAGCTCTGCCACCTACGCATGTTCTCCCGATACCAGCAAATCCCTTTTCATGGCTGAAAATGTATGCTCGGAAGATTGGTGGTCAGGGATACTTGTATATAACCCTTCCCCGGCGACTGCCAATGTCACACTTGCCGCAGACCCGGCGCTCCTGGTCCCGGCGGCAGGCACCTTCACTGTTCCTTCCATGGGCAGCGCTGTGTTCATCCCCCCATGCCAGGCCCTTTCGGGCACCTTCCATGCCAGTGTCCCTGTCATTGCAATGCAGATAGTTGGCAGCAGGCTGGATACCGGCGCTGACATAGGCGCCATGCTGCTTCCAGGCAGTACGGGCGATGCATTCTTCCTGACAGGCATACATGACGGCACAGAATCCTGGACAGGGCTTGCGATCTATGAGCCCTCGGATATCTCCGGTCAGGCAGATATAAAAGCCGTGAAATTCTCAAATGCGTCAAGCTCAACTGTTACCATGGGGCAGATATCCGGCCATTCCAGAAAGGCCTTAAATATATCGGAACAGGGGCTGGACGGCATGGAGATTGGCATTGTGTCCGGCAATGGAGACCCTTTGCAGTCAGCAGGGATGGCAATCCAGAGCTCGCTCTCGGGATTCGACCTGATAGCCCCTGGCTCAATAGGCATGACAGAAGGCTTTATCTCCGGATTCGAGTCAACTGCTGCCAATAAGGTCTTTTTCTTTAATCCCGGAAACTCTCAGATCAACATAACCTGTACCTTCTATAAACCTGATGGAGTAATCCTCAGGCAGGACACCATAATTGTGCCCGCCATGACGGCATTGACCAGTACCTGGCAGGGTGAAGATGCCAAGGATATTGCCTTCATGGAGTTTTCCTCGCAGCAGCCGGTTTTCGGTTTCATGGAACGGGAAACCCAGTACAGCCTTGATGTATTGCCTTTTCTCAAGGCCAACTGAAAAGAGAGGACAAGAAAATGATCAAAAGAACAGCGGTTTTAGTCTTTATTTGCCTGTCCCTGTTACAGATAGCAACTCCTGTCAGAGCAGGCCAGGTAGTTACGGATGAACTCAGGGCCTGGGCAGCAGGTGTCATAGCCCAGGAAAAACAGCTCAGTGCCATAACCGGGGAAAAAAGCGTGGCGGTTCTGTACTTTCTTAACAAGACAGGAGACAATTCCCTGGATCCGCTCCAGAAAGGCATGGCACTCATGCTCATCACGGACCTTGCAAAGGTAAAGGGCATAAGCGTTGTTGAAAGGGTCAGGCTGCAGGCGCTCATGGAAGAGATGCACCTTGCAACTTCAGGCCTGACCACTCCTGGAACCAGCCCGAGGATAGGCAAGCTTCTCAGGGCATGGTGGATAGTAGGAGGCGATGTGGCAGGCTCCAGGCAGCAGATGGAGCTGCGTTCAAGGGTGCTTGAAGTGCTCAACAGCTTGATACTCGGAGAACCGGCAAGCCAGGGAAGCCTTGGCGAGGTCTTCAGAATGGAAAAGGACATCCTGTTCGAAATCATAAAGCTGCTCAAAATAAAGCTTGAAGCGGTTGAAATGGAAGAGCTCAAGAGGCCGTTCTCCTCAAGTATAGAAGCGGCCATGGCGTTCTTCAAAGGCATTGACGCCAGTGACAGGAAAAACTACGAGATGGCGGCCCGCTACTACAAGGAAGCAGTGGAAAAGGATGAACACCTGGATATTGCCAGGGATGCCTTGAATGAGCTGAAGAAGTTGGGCCTTATCACCGGGCAATCCAGAAGCCGCATGCTGCTCAGGTCACTGAAGGCCCAGACTTCTCTGACAGACAGGCTCATACCCGAGTATCCGGTCAAGAGGATGAGATCTCCCGGAGAGGTTGGAAAGGTGGAAAACGGCAATCAGGGAAATCAGGGGAACCAGGGAGCTTCACAGGCAGGCGGAGGCACGGGCCAGTCCCAGCAGCAGGGAGGGCAGCAGAACGGCGGGGCTGCATCTCCAGGCCAGGCGGGAGGCTCCCAGGGTCAAAGCGGACAGACAGGTGGATCATCATCCCAGGGGCAGGGTTCTCAGGCCGGAAGCAATCCCACTGGAATCGGGCCAAATCTGCCTCCGGATTACGGGGCATCAGTTGAGCCATCCCGTCCAGCCACACCGCCAACAGGCCGTCCAGGGGCATTCTAATGGGGAGGGAAATGACTATGAAGACAGCGATAAAAACAATATTGGCAGGCTGCTTGATACTTCTGTTCTCTTCCACTGTTCTCGCAGCAGATACCAAGATCACGGCAAACACGGGTTTCCACCTGGACTGGTGGGATTCTCCAAACAACGACACAGGGCTGCAATATTACGTGCCCCTGAAAATAGATGCCTATTACAACGATTTCAACATAGGGCTGCTGTCAGGCTATGCCTATACCACTCATGACGAGCCCGGGCAGGACAGGCGTTCCATCTCCGACATACTGGATACAAAGCTGAATCTCGGCTACATGCTTGCAGACCGGCTGCCCGTGGATATCCTGTTTGGATTGGACATGAACCTGCCCACAGGCAGGACTGACCTGAAAGACAAGGATCTCACGGTCATCATGGACCCGGATCTTGTATCCATTACCAGCCTTGGAGAGGGTTTCAACGTCAACCCAACCATTTCATTTGCAAAAGAATGGAACAACTGGCTCTTTGGAATGGGTTTCGGGTACGTGTTCAGGGGAGAATACGACTACAGCAGGGACATGCACGACTATGATCCAGGGGATATCTTCAGCTTTACCACCCAGGTACACTATTTCCTGTCAGACAGCTGGCATTTCCGGTTCTTCACTAATTTCACCACATACGGAGACGACGAGCTGAAGGATAAAAAGTTCTACGATGAAGGCGACTACTTCCAGATAGGCCTGGGCAGCAAGTATTCCTGCAGCTCCTTTGACCTTGAAGGTGTATTCCAGACCATACTCAGGGCAAAGAGCAAGTTCGCTGACAACGGCCACGATTTTGACAAGGAGAGTGACAACAGCCACGGAGATGAATGGATCGGCACCCTGAAGGGGCATTATTTCCTGGATGACAAGACCACCCTCAATTCGTCAGTGAGCCTGTTGCTGATCACGGAAAACGACTATCCGACAAGCTCGATCTATTACTGGGGGCAGCGCAGAAAGGCTGCCATCCAGGTAGGTGTGTCAAGGGTATTCTGCCCACACTTCACAGGAGAGATGAACGTAGGCGGGTTTTTCATGCACGATGACGAGACATGGTACCATCCTGACAATGAACAGAGCTACAGGGGATTTTCTGCTGAAATAAAGCTCATCAGCAACTTCTGAGGTTGCCGGATTACTTGACAATGACAAGATCAAGGGCTGCCTGTTGAACAGCAGGCAGCCACTCGTC
>JALWYO010000051.1 GCA_026992735.1 Deltaproteobacteria bacterium | reverse complement strand
TATCTTTACTGTCCATTTTTTTGTTTTCCATCCTTATAATGTTATCTGACGGTCCTAAAAAAGATCCTCACCAGTATGTTCAGGACGAGAACGCTCACGGTTATCAGGAGCGCTCCGGCCCAGGCCAGGTGCTGCCAGTCCTCATAAGGACTCATGGCAAACTGGAATATCACCACTGGCAGATTGGCAACAGGTTCGTTCAGGCTCCGGCTCCAGAACTGGTTATTCAGGGCAGTGAAAAGGAGTGGGGCCGTCTCTCCGCTTATCCTGGCTATGGCAAGCAATATGCCGGTAAAGATCCCGGCCTTTGCGGCCCGGTACACGATTGAAACGGTAACCTTCCACCTGGGTGCGCCAAGGGCACAGGCTGCTTCGCGAACCGTGTTTGGCACAAGCTTAAGCATGTCTTCCGTGGTTCTCACGATAATGGGAAGGGCTATAAGAGCCAGGGCAAGGGCACCGGCCCATCCAGAGAAGTGCCCCATGGAAACCACTACTATTTCGTAAATAAACACACCAAGGATAATGGACGGGGCGCTGAGCAACACGTCATTTACAAACCTTATCACCGGGGCAATCCTTGAACGCGCGGCAAATTCAGCCAGGAAGGTGCCTGCAAGAATGCCTACCGGGGCCCCAACCAAGACGCCCACAAAGGTAATGAGCAGGCTGCCCACAATTGCATTGGCCAGGCCGCCGGCTTCCCCTGGCGGGGGAGTCGGCTTTATAAAAACCGCCAGATCGAGATACTGGAAGCCGTGGCTGAAAAGGGTGATGAGAAGCCATGCAAGCCAGAACAGCCCGAATAGCGTGGTCAGAAAAGAAGCAAATAGGACCAGAAAATTGACGGTCTTCCGTCTTCTGTAGATACTCCTGTCTATGTGTTTCACGCGGCTCATGTCTTTGCACCTTCCTTGAGAGTCAGCCTCAGGAGAAAGAATTTGGCAAATGACAGCACGATGAACGTGATCAGAAACAGTATAAGGCCAAGTGCTATAAGGGAAGAGGTGTATATTTCGCCTACCGCCTCTGTGAACTGGTTTGCCAGGCTCGAAGATATGGTGTTGCCCGGCATGAGCAGGGATGTCTCCAGCCTGTCGGCATTGCCGATGACAAACGTTACCGCCATGGTTTCACCAAGGGCCCTTCCAAGCCCTAACATTATGCCGCCCACGACCCCTGTCTTGGTATAGGGAAGTACTATGTTCCTGATTACCTCCCAGGTAGTTGCCCCGATGCCATAAGCAGATTCCTTGAGTACCGGGGGCACCACCTCGAAAAGATCCCTGAAGACAGCGGCCATGAAGGGTATGACCATGATTCCGAGGATTATGCCTGCCGTCAGCACCCCGATGCCCAGCGGAGGACCGGAAAAGAAAGGCCCTATGAAAGGGAGCTCACCCAGGTGATCGGATATCCACGGCTCTATGTAATCGCCGAAAAAAGGGGCAAAGACAAAAAGACCCCACATACCGTAAATGATGCTGGGAATGGCAGCCAAGAGTTCTATGGCCGTTGAAACAGGACGCTTGAGCCAGGCAGGGCACAGCTCAGTAATGAAAATGGCTATCCCGAAACTTACCGGCACGCCGATAACCATAGCAATGATAGAGGTGACAATGGTCCCGTAGATGGCTACCAGGGCACCGAATTGTTCTGTTACAGGGTTCCACTCGGCCGAGGTCAAAAAGGAAAGACCGAATTTCCTGAGGGCAGGCCATGCGCCCATGAAAAGGGATGCCATTATGGCAATTATGATAAGAAGGACCAGGAGGGCACATATCCTGGCTGCGCTTGTAAAAAGTACATCCAGCATGTTGCCCCTGTTTCCATGGCCCTTTCCGGGGGCGTGCTCCTTGTTTTGCTGTTTATTCATCTGATATCTTTTAAAACGCTCTCCTGCAGGATTGATAACCCTCGAAAAACTCTAAACAAAACCTCAAATTCAGCACTTATAAAGAGAGGGTACTTTGTCTTGTATTTTTACGGCAGATATCCAGGCCGAAGGCAGCAGAGCCCCTCCGATCTAAAAACAAATCGCCTTTTAGTGGAACTCAGGGCCAGACGGGATTGCCAGAACTGTCTTTTATCTCGTTTTTCCAGGTTTTTTCCACAAGGTCCACAACCTTCATGGGCATGGGCACGTAATCCAGCTTCTCGGCCATTTTCGGTCCTTTTTTATAGCACCAGTCAAAGAACTTCAATGCAGCACGGGCCACATCAGGACGCTGCTGCACCTTGTGCATCAGGATGAAACTTGCACCGGTTATGGGCCAACTGTCCTTTCCAGGCTGGTCCGTAAGAACCATGTAGAATCCCCTGGCATTTTCCCAGTCCGCATTTGCTGCAGCGGACTGAAATGTCTTGCTGTTGGGCTCGACGTATGCGCCTTCCCTGTTTTTCAGCTTGACATAGGTCAGATGGTTCTGGAGGGCATAGGCATATTCCACATAGCCGATGCTGCCGCTAATTCTCTTGACGTAGGAGGCAACACCCTCGTTTCCCTTGCCTCCGATGCCTGCCGGCCAGGCCACTGCCTTGGCGCTTCCAACTTTTTCTTTCCACTGAGGGCTTACCTTGGAAAGATAGTTTGTGAAAATCCAGGTCGTGCCCGATCCGTCCGCCCTGTGGACCACCGTGATGGTGCGGCCAGGCAGGGAAAGCCCTGGATTCTCCGCCTTTATGCGCTCGTCGTTCCACTTTCTCACCTTGCCTAAATAGATATCAGCCATCAGCCTGTTGCTCAGCCTTATCTGCCCCGGTTCTATACCCCTCAGGTTTACCACTGGCACAACCCCTCCCATTATCATGGGAAACTGAATCAAACCGGACTTTTCCAGCTCTTTCGGCTTCAAGGGGGCATCAGAAGCGCCGAAATCCACTGTTTTTGCCTTAACCTGCTTGATGCCGCCGCCGGAGCCTATGGACTGGTAGTTCATCTTGATGCCGGTGAGCTTGTAATAGGCTGATGCCCATTTTGCATAAACCGGATATGGAAACGTGGCCCCGGCCCCGGATATTGCACTCATCTTATCTGCCGCCCAGGCACCAGGACAGATAATAAAACAGGCTGCCAGAAGGGCCAGCCCGGCTAGAAGAGTATTTGTCTTCATGAAAATCCTCCTTGTCTTCTTCATTTAATTTAGCGGCGTCTCTTCCAGACCTGATGTTCAGGCAGTGCCGATGCTACTGTCTCAATGTTAGCATACTGTTAGGAATTCTTTAATTTTTAATTATTCTCCTCTGCCTGTTTTTCTTGCCGGACCCAAACGGCCATTCCCTCTTGATAATTAAACAGATCCTAACGAAGGCTTAACGGAAAACTAATTGACCGGTGATAAAAAAATTGCGTGTAAGCGGCGGTTTTCCAGCAACGATTTTATTTCAAAGGAGAGAATGTATGAAAAGTATAGCGTACAAGGGCAGTTGGGGCATAATAATACTGATTTTTTTATCAGTATCACTTGGAAGCATGGCTGTTGCCGAAGGTATGCCAGCTACTGAAATGCCGTCTGCCGGAGGTAAGGCATCTGCCGGAAGCGGGGTCGTTGCCGACAGCACCTACGATCCGCTTCTCCAGGTCCTTATTAAAAAGGGCATTATTACCGAAAAAGAGGCAGCCGAGATACAGCAGGAGGCAGGCCGGATTAACAAGCAGCAGTCAAAGGAGATTGCGAAGCAGGTTCAGAAAGAGGCGGTTCCGAAGCCCTTGAGGGGCTTGAAATTTCAGATGCTGTCCTACCTTGATTACAGTGCCGGAGAGAAGCCTCAGTCAAGTGGTGGACAGAAGAGCTATAACAGGTTCGCAATAAAACGCGGCTACTTTCGCGTTACCAAGAAGATTACATCTTGGATGGGCGGCCACCTCACCTACGATGTACACCAAGATGGCGACGGGAACTGGAAAAACAGGCTGAAGTATCTCTTCGCCTACTTCAAGCCCCATGACCTGGGCCTGCTCACTGACATGAAGGCAGAAGTCGGCTTAGGACATATTCCCTGGCTTGATTTCCAGGAACACGTAAATCCTTACAGGTGCCAGGGCACGATGCCTATTGAGAGGGCAGGCACCTTCAACTCGGCAGACCTCGGTGTCAGCCTGAGGGGCAACTTCGGCGGAGAGCTTGAAGACGCCAATATCAGGACCGGGAATCATCACTATGCAGGAAAATTGGGAAGCTGGCACATGGGCGTTTATAACGGCAGCGGATACCATTCCAAGGAGAATAACGGAAACAAGGTAGTAGAGGGAAGGCTTACCCTGAGGCCCCTGCCTGAGCTGATTCCCGGGCTCCAGTTGAGTTACTTCGGTCTTTACGGTGAAGGAAACAACAAGTCAGACATGAATGGTGACTACCCTGACTACCAGGTCCAGATGGGCTATATCAGCTATGAACATCCCAGGGTCATTCTAACAGGCGAGTATTTCGTGACAGAAGGCAACAAGGATGGAAAATGGCTTAAGCCCAACGGAGATGCACTCTGGACGGAAAATTACTCGTTCTTCGTGAACATGAAACCCCCGGTCTCTGCCATGAGCCCCTGGCTGGACAGGAAGCTCAATTTCTTTTTCCGCTACGACCACGTGGACAGAGACAAGAATAACAAGATTGCAGATGATGCAACCTATGACATGTACATCGGTGGAGGGGCTCTGGAGGTGGTACATGAAAATTATATACTCATGGACTATGAGTACACGGACTTCGGGGACGATTTCGGGAACGAGAAGTCTGCGGCTCCTGATCCAGACAACAATCCCGGTAACGAGCACAAATTCCAGATGGTTTACCAGTTGAAGTTCTGACCTGAAACTACCGGAGAGTGGAATAAGACAGCCATGAACAATGCTGTAGTATCGGGGCAGACTATAAAGTCTGCCCCTTGTCGGCTGGCACAACAAATTGTAGGCTTATTATGAGGCCACGTGGATAAAACTTACTTTTCAGCCGACTTTTTTGATAACCTCCAACGTGATGCATGGCATCTGTGGAAGAACGCTAACTAAAAGAACAAATACGGCGATTTTTAACGAAGGGAATCTGTTCGTTTAACCCTTGTAACGGGTATTATCGCTCAAAAACTGGCGATCTGAGCCGTATTTTCGGATAAAAAAATCACCGATTATTGTTTGTTTCTAGAGTGTTCCACATAATTGCATCTGCGGCGAACTTGGCAATCGCAGAATTTAATCATGTAGCAATCATTTATAGAACAATCGGCAAGTCTCTCCATCTTTCAGTGTCATGCCGATAGTACACTGGTCTGAGGTTGACACTGACTTCGGTGTAATATCTGTAATTTTTTGTGTGACCCCGGAGATATTGTGAACAATAACATAACCACCTTGCATCTCATCAAAACTCGCAGTGCCACCCTGGGGATTATTAAGATATATATCTTGATTATTTATTGCTACCGCGTTTACGGTAACAGGATAAGAGCCTATCGCCAGTCCGGCTATCATCAAGGCAATTCCAATGCCTCTCTTGGATTTGATCAGTATCCATATTCCTGCAGCCAATAAGAGCCCGGCCATTACCATCAACCCTTCTGAACTCATTGGTACTGAAGTAGCTAAAGGTGCATATGTTACACTCCCAGCCCACACTTCACGCGCTGCCACTGTAAACAGCAATACCAAGCTACCAATACTGATTGCTTTACTGATTGCTTTCATCTTTCTTTCCTCCCTTGATGGTCTCGCAAAAAGCCTGGTCCAAGTAACAGCACTTTATATTGTGGCATTTTGCGCATTGGCGTATTGGCCGACTTTTTACAAGAACCTTCCCCCTTAGTAACAAAAAATCATTTTCAGCAATTACACCTGCAAATATACCTCGACTAAAGCTATAATTGCATATTAGATCGCAAGTTTGTTTTTGTCAATGAAATAGCTGTCAAGAAAGAAGTGTTGCAATTGGTGGTTAATTTATCAATGTTGAGGGTATTGGCAAAGATGGTTATTCCCCCGCCATTACCTACTGCACCACTGTTATGTATATGGTTATTCTCAACGGTGTCCGACATAGCAGTGCGGCAACGAAATTTTATACGTGCAAGGAAGGGCTGTAACGGCCCTTATTCTTGTTTACTCAACTTTCGGAGTAAATTTTCCGGAAAATTTTCAAGATAATATATTGAAATAATTTATATATTTTACTTAAGGAGCCCTCTCATTTCGATTATAATGGTGGTTCCAAAG
>JALWYO010000050.1 GCA_026992735.1 Deltaproteobacteria bacterium | reverse complement strand
GGGCGCGCCTGTCCTCAGCATCTTTTTCAGAAATGCCGGGGACAACAGCCTGAAGATGGCCTTCCCTGCGTTGTCAGGGCCAAGGGAAAGGCAGAAGGTAGCCCTGGCATCCATGCTGGCGAGATCTTCCAGAAGGGCAGGGACACCATTTTTCATGCCGTCATGGGTGTCAATATCTATCTTTAGGCAGACCTTTTTCAACTTGTTTTCCCCTTGGGCCTGCAGTGCCTGATTATGTCTTTCATGGCATTTACTACATAGGCCTGGTCATCTTCCGAGAGCAATGGATAAAGTGGCAGGGAGAACAGGCGGTCGCTGTTCCATTCTGCGTTGGGATACATGCCCCTGGAGAACCCGTATTTTTTGCGGTAGTAGCTCTGGAGGTGAACTGCAGGGAAATGCAGGCCGGTTCCAACGTTTTTCTCCTGGAGCTTGAGCATGAATTCGTCCCTTGTGATGTCCAGCCTGTCCGTATCTATGCGCACCACGAATAGATGCCAGGCATGTTCATGATCATAATCCGGCGGTTCCAGGGGCATGACTTCAGGGACATCTGCCAGGAGTGCGCGGTAATTTTCTGCAAGCTCTCTGCGCCTCTGATTGAAAGCAGGGAGTTTCCTGAACTGGTGGATGCCCATGGCCGCCTCTATGTCCAGCATGTTGTACTTGTAACCCGGCTCAATGACCTCGTACTGGGGCACGCCGCCCTTTGCATATCTTCTCCATGCGTCCCTGGAAATGCCATGAAACCTGAGCATTCTCATGCGCTGGGCGCGTTCACTGTCCCCGCACAGGATCATTCCTCCCTCGCCCGTAGTCATGTTCTTGATTGGATGGAAACTGAACACGGCTACCTCGCTGTTAGAGCCTATGAGCCTGTTTCTGTACCTGGTTCCAACTGCATGGGCAGCATCTTCTATGAGGCTCAGGTTGTGACGCTGGCAGATTTTCCTGATAGGGTCCAGGTCGCAGGGCGCACCGGCAAAATGCACAGGGATTACGGCCCTGGTCCTGCCGGTGATCCTTGCCTCAATTTCACCGGGCGATATCTGGAGGGTGTCCCTGTCAACATCTGCAAACACGGTTCTGCATCCGCATATCTCTATATTGTTTACCGTGGATGGCCAGGTAACGGGCGTGGTGATAATTTCATCGTCAGGGGCAAGATCCAGTGTGATGATGGCAAGATGGAGACCGGCAGTGGCGGAATTTACGGCTATGGCTTCCTGCCCTCCGCTCCATGCGTGAAATTCTTCTTCCAGCCTGGCCGTCTTGGGGCCGGTGGTGATCCAGCCGCTTTTCAGGCAGTCCAATACCTCGCTGATTTCATCTTCCTGGATGGTTGGGCGGCAGAAAGGGAGGAATTTTTCCCTGGTATGAAACAGGGCCATGCTTACACGCTCCTTGTAATGAGAAAGACACCGACACAGATAACGATTATGCCTGCCCAGCGGACAGGGCCCAGTGGCTCATTAAAGAAGTACCGGCCTGCAAAAGCGGCTACAATATAGCCCACGCTCAGCAGGGGATAGGCATAGCTGACATCCACACGGGACAGCACCATGAGCCAGACAGCAAGGCTGACTACATAGAACACAATGCCAAGTATGACGAACGGGCTCATGATGACCTTTATCCCAATCGGCAGTAGGTTGTCCAACGTGAACGAGAACTGCCCGATTTCAATCATGCCCTTTTTCAGAACAATCTGAGCTGCGGCATTCAGAAGGACTCCAAACAGGATCAGAGGGATGTACTTGTTCACTTGCTCTTTACCTCGAAATGAACCGCCGACACTTCAAGCGGGTTTGCAGAACACGGCTTTTCATTTGCCGTGCATGATATCTTCTGGAACGGCAGACGCAGGGCCATTTGAAGCTACTCAGGTTTTTCGCCAAGCCTGACCTTGACTCTCTCCCGTTTTTTGCCGCGGTAGAATGATACCAGCACCTGGGCTCCGGGGCCTTTTTTGTTTATCAGGTTCACAAAATGTCCGTCTGATGTGACAGGTGTCCTGTCTATGGCCACTATGAAATCCCCTCCAAGGGGATACAGCCTATTTCCCAGCCGGAGGCTTCTGTCCGCACCATGGAGGCCTGCCTGTTCCGCAGGGCTTCCCTTTTGTATCTTTACAAGTACTATTCCCCTGTCTGCAGGAAGGTCTAGAAGGGTAGACAGGCTCGGGTCTATGCTGATAAAACTTGCACCGAACCAGGCCCATTTTACCTGCCCGGTTGCAATTATCTGCTGTACTATCCATCTGATCTGGCTTGCGGGTATGGCAAAGCCCATGTTTGGTGGGAGGTTATGTCCTGCTATTATGCCTGCACCTGCAAGCCTCCCCGATTTTTCAAAGAAAGGTGCCCCGTTAAACCCCTCGTACACGTAAATGCTTGTCTGGATAAGGCTGTAGATTGTCCTGTCGCCAAGGTTAAGTGAACGCTCTGGAACAGAACATATACCTTTCAGAACTGTAATTTTGCCATCGGGACTTACGCCTCCAGCAATTATTTCCTGGCCAAGAACAGGCCTGGAACTGTTGGTGAATTTTACAGGGCGCAGGCTGTTCAGTATCTTGGCTGGCGCCTTTATTTCCAGAACGGCTATGCCTGTTCTGCTGTCTTGACCTATGAGTACTGCAGGCCAGTAGCCCAGCGCGGGGACAGAGCACTCTATGGAATGCTTGTCTGATATGATGGATGCCTGGACAACAACATGGCCCTGTTTATCATAAATGAAGCCCGGCCCCTCACCTTTGAAGGCCGTTGGCAGAAGTGCATCGTTGTGATTCAGTTTCTTGCTGGTTACGAATACTACCGATGAAAGAGGGCTGGACTGTTTGTAACGTTCTGCTGCGCGCAGAGAGGTACAGGAAAACGCCAACAGTACAGCGCTACATACAACTATGCTGAAGATATCAAGTCGTTTTTTCACTCAAACATCCATTCATGTTTATGGAATACTTAAATATTTCAAAGAATTATGATTAGAAGGCAGATCCACATCAGGCGGAATTTCGCCGTGGGGTCTATCCTTGATATCTGGATAGCCAGTGTTTATTTTATAATCACGTTCAGCCGTCAATATCATCTGCCCCCGCTTCTGTCAGCCGCTTGTTTGCAGTATAGCACGCCTTGTTTGGTTTTTCATGTTGGCTATATGCACACTTCTCCTTTTGAGCTTGTCAAGAATGCCGAAAAGGATATAGAGCCGGCTGCAAGTTGCCATGTATCTGCTGCTGTTCCTGTGGTTTCTATGAAGAATGGCTCTGCAGTAGGCCTTGTAGATAGAACTGATTTTTTTGGATGAGATAGTTGCAAAAATAGATAAAGACGTGAAAAAATCATGATGTCATCGGTAGCGGGAAAGATATGCAGGTTTTTCTTAGCCCATGGATTTTCCCTTGTAATAATTATAATCCATTTTCCTAATGCTTTTTCCATGTGCCGATCGGAAGGTTTTGAGCACAGTGCTGCTGTGCGATATTTCAATGATATTGCCGGTCTGGTAATGGCTGATGCTTATGCCATGTCCACAGTGAAAAATATTCAGGATGCAGGGTATCTCATGGCCGGTACACGGCTGAGGGTGATTGATACCGCACTTCAGAGAGAGAAACAGCGGCACAGGAAGATGGAGGAAAATGCCTACCTGCTCCTGTCATATGCAGATATGGCCTATAAAAAACGCCGTTATGCTGAGGCTGGCCGTAATTACTACAGGCTCCTCAAGATGTTTCTGCATGAGCCATGGCTGGCTGAAAAGATGAAAGTCATGTCAGAAGTTATAGAAAAGGCCGTTTCTATTCCGCCGGGGATTTACGGCCCGGTGCACAGGGCTGCCATGAATGGCGATAACGAGGTACTCAAGCTGCTGCTCGAAAAAAAAATAGATGCAAATATCCTGGACAACGAGGGCCGCACTCCCCTGATCTTGGCCCTGGATGCGCACAATAAGCAGGGTGTCAAGCTGCTGCTGGCCCATGGTGCAGATCCAAACCTGAAGGACAGGGAAGGCCGTTTGCCGTTGTTTATGGCAGTGAAGGCAGGTGACTATGCTGCCGTCAGGTTGCTGCTTGTGTACGGGGCAAATCCGAATATTCGAGACGAGGAAGGCTGCAGCCTCCTGATGGTAGCAATCGCGACAGGCAATTTCAGGATTGCAAAACTACTGCTGGCATATGATGTTGACCCCAATGTTGTTGACAAGCAAGGGTTGAGTGCCCTTGATCTGGCTTACAGGAAGAAGGCTGCCGGGGAAGACGTGCTCAGGATGCTTATAAGCAGGGGAGCAGATATATATCTTTTGCGGCTTGCCGTTAAAAGGGCACTTATTCCTGAAGCATGGCACAAGGCAGGTGAGCTGCTTGTGATGATTTCGTCTGAAGTTTACAATTTACAGGGCCAGGCCGGCGAAGGCATGGTTATCCTGGATGATGAGATAAAAGAGAACCTCATAGGGTTAAGCCGCAAGCTGTCTGTTTTTTTCCAGGGAGTGAAGAAAGATGGCAGCAATATCTCGGCAGTGCTCCAGTCTGCTACTACTGCGTTCAATGTACTCTCCCAACATTACGGCAGTCATGCTGTCATGCCCATGCAGGAACTGCTCTCAGACCTGGTGGATAAGTATAATAAGGGATACAGCCTCGAGATATATTACAGTTCTTACGATTCTTATCAGGCTCAGGCATTTGACCCCCATGGAAATGCTATAAGAAATGACAGGTTGAGCAATGCTACACCCTTTGTGTTTGGTGAATACGATTACCTGGTTATGCAGGATTTTGCAGCTCTGCCCGGTGTGCAGGAAGTACTGGCCAAAAAGATTCTCCATGACATGGTAAGGAGGGAAGTGCGTAGGCTTACCAGGAATGCACAGTCAGTGCCTGGCCGGAAGACCACCGGCGTTCGATACCGATGAGCCGGTATCCCTGCCTGTTTAAAGGCATGTTACTTGTGCCTTATGTATTTGTCCACGGCCCTGTTATGTTCCTTGAGGGTCCTGGAAAAATAGTGGGTCCTGTTACCTTTTGATACAAAGAACAGGTAACGGGTATCTTTTGGATAGAGTATTGCCTGCAGGGAGTCTATCCCAGGGTTGCAGATAGGGCCCTTGGGAAGGCCTTTGAGGGTATAGGTATTGTATGGTGTGCTTTTTCTGAGATCTTTCCATGTGAGCCTCTTCCTGTTGATCCGTTTTTCCACCATTACTCCGTATTTTACTGTTGGATCGGCCTGAAGAGGCATCTTTAATTTGATCCTGTTCCAGAATACACCGGCAATAAGTGGCTTTTCGCGGGCCACGGCAGCTTCAAGTTCAACTATGGAGGCAAGAGTGACGATTTCGTGCATGTTGCTGCCCATTTCAGCGGCCCTCTTGTCAAAACCATTTGATTTCCAAATATACATAAACTGCTTGATGAACGTGGCTGCTATCTCTCTGGATGAGCTGTTTTTGGTCAGGTAGTAGCTCTCTGGAAAGAGGAATCCCTCAGCACTGTCTTCATGGATTCCTTCCTCGGAAAGGAAGTTTTTATCAGTGCACACTTCAAGAAATGCCTTTTTTTTGGCAAGCCCAGCCCTGTCCAGCAGAGAGGCAATCTGGAACATGTTGTAGCCTTCTGGTATGGTTATAAGATGTTGCACCACCTTGCCGGATACAAGGATATCGAGTATTTCATCAGGGCTCATGGCTGGGCTGAGCTTGTATTCCCCGGCCTTTATATCTGAAAGCCTTTTTCCAAGCCATGCAAGCACGTAAAAGGCGTCTTTGGATCTTATAACACCCTTTTTCTGTAGCTCTGCCGCTATCATCTTGAAAGATGATCCATTGGCTATCTTTACAATTACCGGCTTGGCGGTCCTGCTTGCAGGCATCATGGCCTGGTGCCACCATGCAAAGGCGCCAAAGGCGGCCAGGTAGATGGCATAGACCAATGTCAAAAATATGAGTTTTCCGCGGAAATGCATGGTCTCAGCTCCCTGCCTCTTTTGAAGATAATGCGGGCTGATCCATGTTTTGCCTGCTATAAAAAAGAATATGAAGAGTATTCATCATGCTGAACAGGGATAAGTTGTTTTGGATTGTAATATTGCTGTTATTTTCTCTTTGGCTTTACGTTAGCTGGAGTAACCCTTCAGGCTCCACCTGAATATTCCGCCCTTCAAGTTTTGTGGGGTCGCACAACAACAGCGCGGTTCACGGCAAGGCCATTGTCAGGCATCCGGATTCGGGAATGCCTGTCCAGGCAAGATAAAGATATACGGGCAAGAGGGCAAGAATATCTTGACATAGACATACGATTTCTTTATTTTCCTTCCACTGGTTTGGTTATGTTGTATGGTCCCATCGTCTAGTGGCCTAGGACGTCGGCCTCTCACGCCGAAAACAGGGGTTCGACTCCCCTTGGGACCGCCAAGTAAATTCAAAGGAAATTGGGCAGTTATGCTTGGTTTCCTTTTTTTGTTTATCTTCATGCCCTGGGCTAAGGCCCGCGTGACGGCTTTTTTTCAGAAGCTCTTTCGACCCGTCACTTTTTTCAAGCTGAATGAGCCTTAAATGAAGGTATTTTCCTGTTTTTGGATCAATCCGGATTTCTCAATGCACCCGGAGGGCTTGGCCTTTGATGTCTCCACCTGCTTTGCGATGCCTTGAGACAGGGTATCCTGCCCCTTGACCATACCTTCCTGCCATGGCACTGCTCGCCGGCTTTGCCGATACCCCGTGGGAATATATACAGTAAATCCCATTGGAACCCGTGATCAGTTACACCCGATCCTGAGCATGCCGAACGAGATGATTGTCAATCATGCAAATAAACACGAAACAGGCTATATTCTCTTGGCCTGAATGTGACAAGAGGCCTTATTGCAGTACAGGACAAGCACGTAAATATGACTTATTATATCAATACCCGGCAGCTTAGCTAAGCACTGCTCCATGAACATATGCAAAAATTCCACAGGTTTGTTTCTCCATGCTTGACTTCGACATCCTGAAAAAACAACCAGCACCGCCTGTCCTTCGCAAGGGCCTTGCAGTCAGAAACGTCAAGCCTGTGTTCAGGCTCGATTTCGATGATGGCAGGGCATGCCTGCGTATCACCGACAAGAAAGGCAGGGACATCCTCCCTGACTACAAGTCCTTCACCGGCAAGGAAAGGAACATAATCCGTGCTATCTCCAATATTTCTGCACGCCAGGACATGCAGCTTGACTGGGATAAAGACGGCAAAAGCAACCGTATATACATAGACGAGCACGACTACCTCCTGGACATGTTCAAAAATGGCCCTGATCTCATGAATGACCGGGGCGGCAAGATCGAGTTCGCATCCGAACCGGCCTACATGGAGCTTGCAGTTCCCCCTGTTGACCACGCCAGCGGCAGAAAGAAAAAGACCGTACAGTGCAGCCTGCGCCTGGTGCCAGGAAGCGGCAGGACAGCCGCCAGGGCCAGGCAGATAAAGATGCTCAGCGAACGCTACGTGCTGGCAGACAGCACCATCCATGAGATACCGCCTCTTGGTGACAGGTACAGGGCGCTGCCGCTGTTTCATACCAGGATAATGACCGATGACCTGCAGAACTGTCTCTCTCTGGCATGTTCAGCCTTCCAGGGCATCAGGCTCTGTTACCATGACTATGGGACACGTGAAGGGCAGCCGGCAATAGCAGGGCAGTGCATCATATTTGAAGACGTTGACAGCTTCAATGCCCTGCGCCTATCCGTTACATCGGTGCTACCTGGATTTACCCCTGAATTCCTGAGAGATTACGACATTAACCGCATTGTGGAGATCAATGACCTCGAACGGGTGCTGGTTATAAGGGACGTAATTGAGGAAGGCATAACTGTCGCCCTGAAATACATTCGGAACGCGCTCCAGAAGTACAGGAGAAAGATCGGCAAGGATGCCCAGGCGGATTTCTTCCAGGATGGCAACCTCTTTATCATCGAGCCTGACCTGGCAAGCGCCTTTCTCTACGGTGAGCTCGAGACCATGATCGAGCGTTTCACCCTGCTGGGAACCGAAAAACTAAAGACGTACAAGATAAGGCCTGTATCCAGGCCAAAGCTCAGGCTGAACCTGCAACACAACATAGATTTCCTGGAAGGTGACGGCACCATAGAAATCGAGGGCGAGGAATTCAGCCTGGTTGACATGCTCCGCAGCTATAGAAAACAAGGCTATGTCAAGCTCAATGATGGTTCCAGCGTCATCATCGAGAAACGGTACATCCAGCGTCTCCAGCGCATTTTTGACCCGGAAGGGGACAAGGTGCGGGTATCGTTTTTCGATCTTCCCATCGTTGAGGAGCTTATTGACGAAAAAACCGCCACCGCATCGTTCCCAGAGGCACGGGAGGTATTCCAGGGCTTCAACGAGATAGCCAGGACAAGGCCTAGGCTGCCAAAGATAAGGGGCGAGCTGAGACCCTACCAGAAATACGGGTTTAAGTGGCTCAGATACCTGCACAGGCACAGGCTTGGCGGTTGCCTGGCAGATGACATGGGGCTTGGCAAGACAATACAGGCAATAGCCCTGCTTGCATCTGTCAAGGACAAGTCAGACAGGCCTTCCCTCATAGTCATGCCCCGGACACTCCTGTTCAACTGGGAAAAGGAAATCAAGAGATTCTGCCCGGAGCTCTCGGTCTATACATGGTCGGGAACAAACAGGGACATGGATGCGGCACGCGGGCACGACATCATCCTGACCACCTACGGCCTGCTCCGCACCGGGATAGAGACATTCCGCAAAGAGAGCTTCTATTACGTGATCCTGGATGAATCACAGGCCATCAAAAACCTCCAGTCCCAGACATCCAGGGCAGTGATGCTTCTGGAATGCGAACATCGCCTGGCGCTTTCCGGCACGCCTGTGGAAAACAATCTCGGCGAACTCTACAGCCTCTTCCGGTTCCTTAATCCCGGCATGTTCCGGAATGAAAGAGAATTTGCCAGGCGCTACGGGGACCCGATCCAGCATCACAACGACGAGTCTGCAATAAGGGAGCTCCAGAAGAAGGTCTACCCGTTCATACTCAGGAGGCTCAAGCAGGACGTGCTGTCAGATCTGCCAGAGAAGGTGGAACAGCTGCTCTACGTGGAGATGACCAAGGAGCAGAGACGCCTTTACGAGGAACGCCGTCTTTTCTACAAGGAGGCAGTAAGTCAGCAGATCGCCAGCCAGGGGATCGAAAAATCTCATTTCTTCATACTGCAGGCAATGCTGGAGCTTCGCCAGATAGCATCATGCCCGGAGATACGGAGCGATGGAGATATCCTGTCCCCCAAGAGGGAGCTTCTCATGGAACAGGTTATCGAGGCCCTGGGGAACAGGCACAAGATCCTCGTATTTGCCAACTTTCTCAGCGTGATAGAGTCCGTAACCAGTGACCTTGAAAACGAGGGCATTCCCTACCTGTCCATGACCGGCGCCACCAGGAACCGCAAGGAGCTGGTGGAACGTTTCCAGGACGATCCTGCCGTTAAGGTATTCGTGATGACCCTGAAGACAGGCGGTGTGGGGCTGAACCTGACTGCTGCTGACACGATCTTCATATTTGACCCGTGGTGGAATGTCTCTGCTGAAAACCAGGCCATTGACAGGACTCACCGCATAGGCCAGACCAAGAGCGTCCTATGCTACAGGCTCATATGCAGAAACTCTATCGAAGAAAAGATGATGGAGCTCCAGGAAAAGAAACGGCAGCTGTTCGATGCCATAATATCCAGTGATTCCAGTGCGGTAAAACGGCTATCCGAGGAAGACATAGACTACATGCTGACATGAGGTATTCAACATGAGCGGGAGAGAAAGAACCATTAACCGCGCAACCCTGGAGGAGCGGCTCATGTCACAGCATACTGCCGACCAGTTGGCAACCATGCACAGGCAATGGGTCAGGATAGTCAAACAGGACAGGCAGCTATTCAAGCAATACGGCAAAAAAGCCGGGGCTGTTACCCAACCCACTCGCAAGGCGCAACGCGCCGGGGCAATAGCCTTCATGGCCACCAACAGGGACATTGCCAGCGCCTGGTTCACCAGCCTCTCAAGGGACGCGCTCCGGGTGCTGGAATACATTACATGGCACGGTCCGACCCGGCTGGACATCATGGAACATGCCCTGAACATAAAAATTTCCGAAGTCAAACAGAAGAACAGCATGGGCAGGGGCCGGGTACTAACTCTCCGCAAGGAATTCGGTTTCCTCATACTCCGTATCGTCCAGAGTTATTACGGGGTGTACACGAACAAGACAGGATACGTCGTGGAACTCCCGATGAGCTTCCGGATTGCAGCGCAGAAATTCCTGCCAGAGCCAGCCTGTTTTAACCTTGTTCCCATTGACCAGGAGATTCCTGCTGGGTTTTCCTGCCGATTTGACGAAATGCTGCCGGCAAACCTGGTCCGTGCAGTGCAGTTTATCACCCAGGGCCACATGGACACCAAGAAAAACGGGCAGCCATCAGTGAGAGGGCTCAGGGACCTGTGCAGGATAGCAAACATCAGGGAATTCTTTCCTGGCGGCAAGGGAGAGCTGAAGTACCTCAGGAGCCGTATCCTGGCAGCGACAATACAGGCATTGAAACCAGGGCTGCCTGAAAGCGGGCTCCAGCCGGCTGCGATGGTCAAGGACATCTTCCAGGAATGGACGGACAGCAGTTTCAGCATCACGGAAAACCTGCTTCCGCATATCAAGATAAAGGACCGGTACTATTCCTCTACTTTCAACACGAACATAAAACCCGTATTGGCAGAGCTCCTGGCAGATATGGAGCCGGGCAAGTATTACGACGTGTCAAATATCATAGAGTACACGTTCCTGAGGAAACCCAAACTGGAAGAAGTATCCATGCTGCGCCTGGTCTTCAAATCCGAGGAGGACACTGACTACGGCACATGGCCCAGGGATGAGGCCGTATCCTACTGGAACTTTCACGACTTGATAACCGGCCCTACTGTTTGCGGTTTCTTCTTCCTGGCGGCCGCCCTGGGACTCGTGGAAATGACCTATGACCTGCCGGTCAACCCAATATACCACCGTCCCAAGCATGAAGGCCTTACCCCCTTTGACGGTCTCAAATGCGTGAAGCTGACCAGGCTCGGGGCATACGTAACCGGCGCTGAAGACGACTACCAGGGCCAGGCCGGCATGGAAGACGGGATCAGTATAACCATGGACAGGGAAAGGCTTCTGCTGACCTTGCACGGACATGATCCGATCATAGAGCTGAACCTGGACAAATGCATGGAGCGGATAGGCAGCGGCCGCTTCAGGCTGACATTCGACTCGCTGTTCCGGGCATGCCGCTCCGGGAAGGACATCAGGGAGAAGGAAAGCATGTTCAGGCAGCTTGCCGGAGGAAAACTGCCCAGGGCATGGAAGGCCTTCTTCAGGCATGCGAAATCCAGGCTTCAGCCCCTGGCACAGGAAGAGGACATGACTGTATTCCGCCTGGCAGACGACCAGGAACTTCTGCACATCATTGCATCAGATCCTGCACTGTCAAAAATTATCCTGAGAGTTGAAGGAAAAAGGATAGCGGTCAAAAACAAGGACATGACCAGGCTAAGGAGGCAGCTACGGAAATACGGCTACCGCATGGATTGAATGGTAAGCGCTCACATGGCACCGCATCTGCTGTGCCCGTGATCTGTTACAATTGAATGAACCGGACAACCTGATTACAATGATATTTCTTTTGTGTCTATCCGTCTTTGTAACCCCGGCTGCCTGTTGTGTTTTCGATATTCAGTAATTATCTTGGCGAACTGTTACAATTTTATTATACAAATCAGGGTGCTATTAAAACAGCGAAACGAATTGCAGTGACCAGTTATAAAAAATGACCAAAATCCAGCGATATCTCATAAGGCTTTTCAGCTTGGCGGGCATTATCCTTACAGCTGCCCAGATATTCATGCATACCAGGGGTGGAGAACTCTGTTTCAATGAAAGCTGTACTCTGGTCGAGAGCTACCTAAACCTTGACCCATTCATTGTGAACCTTGCCGGAGGCATGTTTTTCCTGTCCATTCTGTGCCTGAGTTTCTTTGCACAGAGAGACAAAGCACTGAAATCCATCATGGAATTCCTGATGCTGTGCGGATTCATTGCAGAGGGGATTCTCCTGGGCATACAGATGTTCCTGGTACACAGTTTCTGTTCCTATTGCCTTACAATCTGCAGCCTTATCATACTTACAGGCCTTGTTTACAGGCCCGGTATCTTCATTGCCGGAATCCTGTTCATGAGCCTGGAGCTGGGCCTTTTCTCAGCAATAAAACTGCCCTATGCTGGAAACGTAAGCCTTAATTCAGGAACATACGCTGTAAAGTCATGTTCCAACCCGGTATCTGTAGCATATCTCATTTTTTCCGAGAGCTGTCCCCACTGCAAAAAGGTGATAAATGCCCTGCACGGATGCGTTAGCTGCGAGATACACTTCAACCCGGTTTCCGAGATCAACGAGGAACTGCTTCCAGGACTCACACCCATAGAGGACTATAAGCCGGAGATAAATGTCATGGCCCTCAAACTATTTGGTATCAATTCTGTTCCTGTTATCATAGAACAGACGAAGAACGGCTTTGATATCATAAAAGGCGATGCCGCAATACTTAGATATATCAGGGAGAGCTGCTTCTGCGGCAGCCAGAAACCGGCCCCTGCGGATGTGAATACAAACCAGGATCTTCTGCTGCCCGGGGACAGCGGGGTCTGCTCCATATATGAAGAGTGTAAATAGCCTCTCTGCCCCATAGACTGAAAACCCATAGACTGAAAATGAAAATAGTCGAGACAAAAAAAGCTGCAAGAGAGATAATCCGGAAATGGAAGCGCCGGGGCCTGCGAATAGGCCTGGTGCCAACAATGGGTTACTTTCACGAAGGGCATCTCAGCCTCATGGACAAGTGCCATGAACTTGCGGACAAGGTGGCGGTGTCCCTGTTCGTGAACCCGGCACAGTTTGCCCCCAATGAGGACCTTTCATCCTATCCGAGAGACAGGGAACGCGACCTGGCCCTGGCAGATCGGCACAATGTTGACCTTGTATTTATCCCCGGAGATAAAGAGATGTATGCGCCAGGTCACAAGACCTGGGTAACTGTAGAAGGCCTGACTTCCGAGATGTGCGGCAGGTCGCGGCCAACTCATTTCTGCGGCGTTGCCACAGTGGTAACCAAGCTGTTCAATATCATAACCCCGGATGTGGCAGTGTTCGGCGAAAAGGATTTCCAGCAGCTCCAGGTAATACGCAGAATGACGCACGACCTGGACATGCCTGTTGAAATCGTGGGGCATCCAATTGTCAGGGAGCCTGACGGCCTTGCCATGAGCTCCCGCAATTCCTACCTGTCAAAAGAAGAAAGGCGCTCCGCCTTGTGTCTCAGCCAGGCACTTGACCTTGCAGAGCACCTGGTCAAACAGCAGGGTATCAGAAACTGCAGTGACCTGCGCCAGGCCCTGGCGGAAAAGATAGAGGCATTTCCCTTTGCCGGGATCGATTATATTTTTACCGGAGACCCGGAAACCCTTGAATCCCAAGACACGATAAATAATAAACTACTGGTGGCGCTGGCTGTTTTTGTAGGCGCTACCAGGCTTATTGACAACAGGGTCATAACCCTTGAAGCAGATACCAAATAACCTATTGATATGCTTAGATCCATCCTTAAATCGAAAATCCACAGGGCAATAGTCACGCAGACAGAGCTTCATTACGAGGGCAGCCTGACCCTGGACAGGCAGCTCATGGAGGCCGCGGATCTCCTTCCCATGGAAAGAATCATGGTCTACAACATAAACAATGGTGAGAGGTTCGACACATACATCATCGAGGGTGAACCCGGAAGCCGTACTGTCTGCATAAACGGCGCAGCTGCCAGAAAGGCCTGCGTCGGTGATCTTATCATTATCGCCTCTTACGGCCTGTTTGAACGGTCTGAACTGGAAGATTTCCAGTGCAGGATAGTGCACTTGGACGAAGGGAACAGGATTGCCTCCATCGACAAGATCCCCCTCCAATCCTGACATGCTCCGGGCAGAAAGACCTGTCCGCATGTTTGTCATAAGCCTGGGCTGTCCCAAAAACCTGGTAGATACAGAATACATACTCGGAGGTATCAAGGGCAGGCTGGCCCGGATATCCTTCTGCAATACCCTGGAAGATGCGGATATCATCCTGGTAAACACATGCGCCTTCATAGAAGAAGCCGTGTCTGAATCCATAGAGGTCATCCTTGAAGTTGGAGGACGGAAGCAGGATGGGCAGATGCTTGCCGTGAGCGGATGCCTGCCGCTCAGGTACGGCAGGGAGATAGAGACCTTGCTGCCCGAGGTGGACCTGTTCAGTTACGACATAGATCCATACCGCTCAGCCATGGCCATTGCTGCCAGGTACCAGGGCCTGGAAGCAGGAACCTTAATACAACAAGGCCTGCATGGGCCGAGAATATGCACCGGCAGGCCCTGGCATCAATACGTGAAGATCTCCGAGGGATGTTCCAACAGGTGCACCTACTGCCTTATTCCACGCATTCGTGGCAGGTTCAGATGCAGGCCTCCGCAGGAAATAATCGAAGAAATAAACAGGCTCTACTCAGAAGGAGCCAGAGAAATCACCCTTGTGGCCCAGGACCTGACTGCATATTCGGCAGGCGGCATGGCCCTGCCAGGCCTGCTTGAGCTGATATTAAGGGAAACAGACATTCCGAGGCTGCGCCTGATGTATCTATATCCAGATGGCGTCTCAGGCGATCTGCTCCAGGTAATGCATGATACAACACGGATTTGTTCATACATGGACATGCCCGTTCAGCACGCAAGTTCCAGGATACTAAGGGCCATGGGAAGAAAATACAGTGCTGAAAAGCTTGAAGAAACCATGAGTTCCATAAGAAAGGCATTACCCGGCATCTCCCTGAGAACCACTGTCATGGTGGGTTTCCCAGGCGAGACCAAGGAGGATTTTGCCGTCTTGAAGGAATTCGTCAAGAGATGGAGATTTCATCACCTGGGATGTTTTGCCTATTCCGATGAAGAAGACGCCCCGTCTTCAAGGCTGCCCGGCAAGATCGATCCTGAAACTGCTGCCAGGCGCAAGGCAGAGATAATGGAACTGCAGGCAGAAATCTCTACAGACATCAATGCCAGCATGGTGGGCAAGGTTCTTGACGTGTTGATCGAGGGGGCATGCGAGGAAACAGATCTGCTTATTTGCGGCAGGACAGAATTCCAGGCGCCTGAAATAGACGGCCTGACCTATATAAATGATGGCAATGATGGCATGGCAGAGCCAGGGGATATCGCAAAGGTAAAGATCACGGAAAGCCATACCTATGATCTCGTTGGCGCTGTTCTGCCAGATAGATAAAATAGGATAAAGGCGCTTTCAAACAGTCATCTATAAAAGCGCCTCTTCTCTAATTATCTTACAGTTCCGGAAACGCAGCATTGGTTGTTATAGGGATTTGGCACGGCATTTTTTAGCCAGCAGCGGGGTTTGCGGCCTTGGAACCCTGGCTTCACATATGTCCATGCCTTGCACCTGGAATCAGCAAGACATTTATTACGGCATAAAGCTGGCTTTGGCGCAGGAAGATCGAAGTTCCTGTAGTCGCTGCCAGTCTGTCAGTATTCCATTCCATGGGACCCATGGCTGAAGCCTTAAAGGCAGTACCTGAAAAGCAGCTGATTAGAATTAAACAGCTTACAGTAAAGAGTAATTGTTTCAATTTGGTTCTCCTTTTAAAATTTTTAGTGGATTAAATAACGCGAAAGTTATCTCTTCATCCAGACGATGGATAACCTGCTTTACCTTAAAAGGATTCTTCAGAAGCGTTATTGATCTTCTATTTTCCGGATCGTATTGGACGGTTTAATCATAAAACGTATGAATATGGCAAACCCTTTTAAATATATTATGACTGAAGGGTAGTCTTAAAGCAAGATGGGTAAAGCTGATACTTTTTATGATCTCTTGGACTGAGACAATTTAAATGGGGGACGTACATAAAAATATAAGTCGACAGATTGAAGGCTGCATAGTTAAGGAATAGTTTATGCTAAGAAAATCCCGCATAGACATCCCAGGCGCCATCCACCAATATCATTGGTCGTGGCATTAACCGCCAGAAGATCTTCATGGACAAAACCGATTATAATGATTTTCTGGAAAGGCTTGGGAAAATCGTGTCAGAAACCAGGACAGCCTGCTACGCTTGGGCCTTAATCCCCAACCACTTCCATCTGTTGTTGAAAACAGGAGATATTCCGATATCCAACGTTATGCAGAGGTTACTGACAGGCTATGTCGTCGGCTATAACCGCCGTCATCGCCGGAGCGGCCATTTGTTTCAAAATCGATACTAATCCATTACCAAAGAAATACTTGACGAAAGGCCCCGCCTTCAGCAGAAAGGATATGATCTGGACAATCTTAGTGAAAGGGTTGGGGAGTTTTTTGGAATTAAGCCGGAAGAAGTCATGAAAAAGGGGAAAGAGAAAGACAAAGTAACAGTCCGCAGCCTTTTATGTTGCTTGGCAACAGATAAGTTGGGCATCAGTCAGAATGAGTTGGCAAAGCGTTTAAAAAATTCCAGGTCATCGTGATGATTTATTTAGCTTTAAAATGTAGTAATTTCTTCTTATACTATAGTAATATTTTAGAAAAATATATCGTAAGATGATAAATTGAATGAGTCTTTTTGAATATTGAGAGTAATGGTTCTAATCTTAAAGATACAAATATGACTAGTCATAAACGTATAGATATGATGATGTCTCTTGTTTGTGTTGCTTATTATAAATCATCATTAGGTGGATTTATTGAAAAGTACTCAAAAAAAATACATATAAAAAAGCCACTAAAATATCTTTTAGGCTTGACGTCGTTATATATGCCGTTTTTGAACTTGATTGTCATCTTGCTCTTTATTAGTGATCAATATAAAATTAATCGATTGTTGATGGCAATTTTGTCTATATTTGATACGATAATATCGGATTTTGGGAAGTTACAGAAGATATCCTATAGCATTATGAAAACATAATATACAATACTATAAGCTTCACAAGCCCTTTTTGCAATTAGTATGTTGTGATAATGTTGTCAACAAAGTGCTTGACAGAGCAAACTGACAGCAGTACGTTCAATTTTTAGTCTGGTTTTTTTTGTGTTTGTTGAAAAGCTTGCCGAAGAAACAAATCCTTCCCCCCCGATAAAGGGTTCTTTCGGATGAAAGCCGAAGAAGTAAAATGAAGAACAATGTCTATGTTGTGACAGCCAGGGAAGCGGCTGCTTTTCTCAGAGTACATGTGGAAACCATCTGGCGGCTTACCCGGCGCGGTTATATCTCCGCATTCAAGATGGGTAAAGACTGGCGTTTTCACAAAGAGGATCTGCGGCGCTGGTCGAATGGGCAATATTTTAGCCGACAAGGAGGTGGAGGTGCCGGCTAAAAGGCATGAATGGTTGTTACATCCCCCTTCGTTGAGAAATAAGCTGCCAACCATCCTGTCAGCGGTCTGGGTCGCCATGATTGTCATTTCGGCTGCATGGAACTGGGTCGAGACGGGAAAGTTCGTAACAGCCCTCGCCGAGACAGAGGCCCGTTCAATGTCCAACAAGGATCTGCTCTATTTCCGCTGGGTAGCTATGCACGGCGGAGTGTATGTCCCGACTACGGACAGGACGCCTTCCAACCCCTATCTCCATGTTCCCGACCAGGACGTCATCACCACCTCAGGCAAACGGCTTACGCTGGTGAATCCCGCCTACATGACACGACTGGTATTCGGTCTGGGTAAAGAGCAATATGTGGTGCAGAGTCACATTACAAGCCTCAAGCCCTTCCGGCCTGAGAACGCCCCAGATGCCTGGGAAGCAAGGGCCTTGCATTCCTTTGAGGCGGGCGTAAAAGAAGTGGTTTCACGGGAAATAATGGATGGCGAGACTTATCTAAGGCTAATGCGTCCCATGTACGTGGAAAAGGGGTGTCTCAAGTGCCATGCAGTCCAGGGCTGCAAGATAGGCGATGTCCGTGGGGGGATCAGCGTGTCGGTGCCGTTAGCATCATATGCAGCAGCGGTCCGGAAACAGCGTCTCAAACTGATGTTGGCCCACCTCCTCTTCGGGTGTCTGGGCTTGATCGGGTTATGGACAGGATTCGCTCGCCTGCGCCGCTACACAGATGCGCTGAAAGAGCGTGAAGAGCAGTTACAGACTCTGATCAACTCAACACCGGACATTATCTGTTTTAAAGATGGGCAGGGACGTTGGCTGGAAGCCAATGATGCTGATCTGGAACTCTTTTCTCTAACGGATGTGGATTACAGAGGCAAAACCGATTCCGAACTTGCGGAATTTACCGACCCCATATACCGGCAGGCCTTTCTTGCCTGTGAAGCATCTGATGAAAAGGCCTGGCAGGCCGGGGATTTTCTGCGGAGCGAGGAAGTGATTCCCAAATCCGATGGGACGGAAAAGGTATACGATGTAATCAAGGTGCCGCTTTTCGAGGCCGATGGAACGAGAAAAGGTCTGGTAATTCTGGGAAGGGACATCACCGAGCGTAAGCGGGCAGAGGCTGACCATCGCATGCTGATGTCGGCCATCGAACAAACGACGGACAGTATTGTCATCACCGACACAAAAGGCACGATTCAATACGTCAACTCGGCCTTTGAGTGCATCACGGGCTACGCGCGCGAAGAAGCCATAGGTCAAAATCCGCGCATCCTCAAAAGCGGCAAACAGGATGAGGTATTTTATCGCGAGTTGTGGGCCACAATCTCTGGCGGTAAAATATGGCAGGGTCGCATGACCAATAAGCGCAAGGATGGATCGTTTTTTACTGAGGACGCAACTATTTCTCCTGTTTATAATAATGATGGGACCTTATGGCGTTACATGGCCATAAAACGGGATGTTACCGAGCACATCCGTCTTTATGAAGAAAAGTTCCGTCTGAAGGAACAGTTGCAGCAGGCTCAGAAGCTGGAGTCATTGGGACGGCTGGCTGGCGGTGTGGCCCACGACCTGAACAATTTGCTCACTCCAATTTTAGGCTACTGTGAGCTGCTCCTGAATGATTTAGGCGAAAATTACCGCCACAAGGCGTCTGTAAAACAGATAGCCCATGCAGGGATGCGGGCCCGGGATATCGTGCGGCAGCTTTTGGTCTTTAGTCGCAGGCAGACAATAGAGATGAAACCTGTAAATCTGAACAAGGTGTTGACCGGGTTTGAAAAACTGATTCGCCGCACGATCCGGGAAGATATCGCCATCAAGCTGGCACTGGCCCCGTCTCTGCCGCTCATGATGGGGGATATTGGTCAATTGGCGCAAGTGATTATGAATCTGGTGGTCAATGCTCAGGATGCCATGCCAGATGGCGGCATGATAACCATGGAAACCATGGCGAGCGAGCTGGACGATCACTTTTCGGCGACACACCAGGGCGTGAAACCGGGCCTATACGTCATGCTGAGCGTCAGCGACACCGGCTGCGGTATGGATGCCGAAACCCGCGAGCACATATTTGAACCGTTTTTCACCACAAAGGACAAGGACAGGGGCACCGGTCTGGGGCTGGCCACAGTCTACGGCATCGTAAAGCAGCACGGCGGCAACATTTGGGTTTACAGCGAGCCTGGCAAAGGCACAACCTTTAAGATCTATCTGCCCGTGTTCAGGGGAACCTACACGCCGGAGAAAAATAAATCCGGAGCAGAACTCGCAGCCCTGAACGGAAACGAGACAATCCTGCTGGTGGAGGATGACAAGCCGGTTCGCGACCTCGCCTTGGACGTGCTCAGGAACCTAGGTTACACGGTTCTTAACGCTGCAAGCGGGGAAGAGGCCATAGCGATCCTGGATCGCCACGACAAACAGATACACTTGCTCCTGACCGACGTGATCATGCCCGGGATGAACGGCAAAGAGCTGTTTGCCAAAGTAGCCGAAAAACACCAGGGTCTGAAAGTGATTTACATGTCAGGGTACACAGAGAACGTGATCGCTCATCACGGGGTCCTGGAAGAGGGTATCGTCTTTATCCAGAAACCTTTCACAGTCCAGGACTTCGCCGCCAAAATACGGAAAGTGCTGAATCAATGATTCGAGGAGGTGGGTGGGTAATAAGAAGGTAATAAGAAATTGCTTTTCAGCAATTAAGCCTGTGTCAACGGTGTCCGAAAACATTCATAGATACCGCTTCAGCATAGGCCGTAATTCGACCTCTAACAACCCATAATCCATTGTTTTTAAAAACAAT
>JALWYO010000049.1 GCA_026992735.1 Deltaproteobacteria bacterium | reverse complement strand
CTGAGGATTTGTCACGGATTGAGCTTCACCTTTTGGGTGAAGACACAACGGAAATAGATGTATACTAACTGTGCAATAATTCAAATAAATTATTTTTTTCAGGCATTTGAAGTGCATAATCCGGGTTCATTAATTGTAACAACATGCTAACAAGCTGGACAGTGCCAAATGGACGATGACAATATTTTTGATAAAGATGATGCCCTTGACTTCATAATTTACGAGAAAATGGAGGGCAGTGAAAATCGCCGCCCGGGGAAAGGGTGCCTGTCCATGATCGTATTCCTGGCGCTTGTTCCTCTGGCGGGCTGTTATATGGCCCTGTCCTTTTAGGCCTGGGGATATTTTCATTTTAAGCATGTTCCTGGTAAAATACATGATGACTGATAAACCTTTCAAGAGACCATTTATTGTCCTTGTTCTTTGCCTGTCTCTGACGGCATTGACGCTGTTTTCTTTTATGGAGGCTGCCATGGCTTTTGAGCTGACTTCGACTGCTTTTGAAAACGGTGGGCAGATCCCTGCCAGGTACACCTGCGAGGGCGCCGATATTTCACCCCCGCTTCACTGGTCCCATGTCCCGGATGGTGCCAGAAGCCTTGTATTAATAGTGGATGATCCGGATGCCCCTGATCCGAGAAATCCAAGGATGACCTGGGTGCACTGGGTACTTTACGACATTCCGCCCGATGTCGGTGGCCTTGAAGAGGGCCAGACCCCGGCCAGCCTTCCTGGCAATACAAAATCAGGGCTGAATGACTGGCAGCGTGAGGCCTACGGTGGGCCTTGCCCTCCAATTGGCAGACACAGGTATTTTTTCAAGCTGTATGCATTGGACAAGGAGCTTGGCGACCTTGGCGCTCCCACGAAGAAGGATGTTGAAAGGGCCATGTCAGGCCATGTCCTTGCAGAAGCAGTACTGATAGGCACCTACAAAAAATCAAGGTAAGCCCGGCCACGCTTTTTGCCATTTCATATTTTTCTGCTCTCTGTTGTTTTCCTGCCCTTGGGCACTGCCTTGTGCTATGGTTCCGTACTGTCTGCAGGCATCTCTTCCCTGCCCGATATTCATTAATAAAAAAGAGGTTAACCATGGAAACATTTCATTGCAGGCGTATTGCCCCTGCCTTGCCTGTCTTTTTTTTATTTTCCGTTTTCCTGTTTCTCTGGCATGGCTCTGCCAGGGCTGGATCTCCCGGCTTCCTGGACAGTGTAAATGCAGAGGCATATCCTGCTGCGCATTGCGTGCTCTCCAGGGAGCTTGAGACCATAAAGGTAAAAAAAGACGGGACCTACAATGACAGGGACGAGGTATTCCTGACCATCCTTGACGAAAAGGGAAAGGCTGCCCAGCAGGTCCAGCAGTTTTACATGAACCGCAACTATTCCAGGTTCAATGTTATCAGCATGGAGGTTATCAGGCCGGATGGGCAAAGGGCCCCTGTGGATCTTGAGCGCAATTCCAATATTACGGACCCTTCCTCTGCTGCCAGGATGAACATATACGATCCAAACCAGAAGGTCATGAACGTCTTCATCCCCGGCCTTGAGCCAGGTGATACCATTCATTACATAGTAGAAGTGGTGAATTTCAAGCCCATGATAAAGGGGCATTTTTTCGGCAGGAGCCTGGTCCAGCAGACGTTTCCGGTCAGGCAGGTGGACCTCAAGATAGAGCTGCCAGCAGGCATGGCGCTGCATCATCTCGTGAAGGACCGCTGCAGGGATGCATCCGTGACCTTCGGTAAGAAATGCCTGCAC
>JALWYO010000048.1 GCA_026992735.1 Deltaproteobacteria bacterium | reverse complement strand
GTTTCAGGGGTTATGTGAAAAGAATGCTCTTTTTCTGGTGGATAGAGGCTTCATAGATGCTCCCTTCTGGAACAGCAAGAAGACAAAATATGGCATCAAGGATGAAAAGACTCTTGCCGAACAAGATCAAAGATTGCAGGCAGAAACAGAAAACGATGAAAACAATCGCCCCACATGTAGGCCCTTTTTTCATAACCTGTTCCGTTTCACCTCCAAGGTCAGCAGGCAAGTGATAAGATTTTTCAGGTATTATTTTTTGAAAACAATGGATTGTGGGCTATTGGAAGGCGAATTATGGCCTATGTTGAAAGGGTATTTATAAATGGTTTCGGACACCGTTGCTCTGAAGTACAGGAATATGTCTTTGTCTCCAACTATATTCCGCTGCATTAACAATTTGTAAACAAAAAATGGAGTGGGCAGCCTCAATAAAAAAAGGATTGAATCTCCGGCTCGTTGTTTTTTTTCTCCTTTTACTTGGCGGGGCGGTTTTTGTGGGCTGGCACGCCATCCACAATGCTAAGAAGCAGGATGAACAGTTCTACAGAAATCTTGTTAAGCTGGAGGCAAAAACTATTGAGCGCCAGTTATGGGTGCTAGAAACCTATTCTGAGACCTTGACCAAAGTCGATAATGTTCAGCTTTTTATGAAGCTCATGGCCTCAGGCTCTGGCAAAGCAATGGAGTATGGCTCTCACATCAAAAAACATCTTATCCAGCTTGCTTCCCGTCCATCCATTTCCGCTGTTTATCTTATGGATATAAACGGCAACTGTATTTTGTCTAGCCGTGATTCATTTATGGGTCATAATTATGGTTTTCGGCCCTATTTTAAGGATGCCTTAGCCAAGGGCCATGGTTTTTATGTGGCCGTAGGCGTAACGTCAGGAGCTTTAGGGTTTTACTATTCGTTAAGAATAAATGATGAAAATAACAAGCCTATTGGGGTGGCTGTGTTTAAGCTCAAGCGGACGTTTTTTGATGTTGACGGCGAGGAAAATGAGAAAGACATTCAAGATATATTGAGTGTCCCTTTTTCCGCCTTGGCAACAAGAGATGGGGTTATTATCGGTCCTCATGATGAACTTTTTGTTCTTTCAGGGCCCTCTGAGGAGTTCAAGCAACAGCTCAAAAAAAGCAGGCAGTTTCCTCCTGCCGCGTTGAAAGGATTGGGATTTAATGAAGGGGCCTGGAAGACTGTTATTGCAAAAGTGTATGCCAAGGAGAAGAGGCTTGTAGATGGCAAATCCTATTGGCTATTTACTGTTCCCTTACGCCAAAAATATCTTGTTTATTTCCATTCCATTCCCGATAAGTTGTTCCAGGCCCAATTCCTCAATGTAAGCCGCCCGGTGATTATTCTGGCCTTGCTGTTGCTGGTGGCAATGGGAATAATGCTTTTTTTCTATTGTCTGCTTCAATGGCGTCATCAGGAACTTAAAACTGTTTATCAGGAAATAGAAAATGAAAGAAAGGAATACAGAAGACTTTTAAAACGTTATACCTCCATTCTTGAAACTGCTTCAGAAGGTTTCGTCATAATGGAGCCGGAGACCTACATTATCTTAGAGGTAAATCCGGCCTTTTGCGCCATATTGGGTTATTCCAGCGAGGAATTGATTGGCAGGCCCTTTTTTGATCTTTTGGAAGATGAATGCAGGGAGAGATTAGTCAGTCTTGATCAAGAAGGGCGGGAGCCAAAATGCACAGGCAATATATGCCTTATTACTAAGGACTGCGATAAACGGCAGGTGACTATTTGTCGTGACACCATTGTTGATAAAGAAACCGGCCGTGATATTGACTTTGCTTTTCTTACTGACATTACAGAATATGTAAAGTCAAGGGCGGAAACAAACAAACTTTTTATGGCTGTTGAACAAAGCGTTCATAGCGTGGTTATTACCAATGAAAGGGGTGATATAGAGTATGTAAATCCTGCATTTTGCCAGGTGACAGGATATACAAAGGATGAAGTCCTGGGGCACAATCCAAGAGTACTCAAATCTGGCAAACATGACGCAGCCTTTTATAGAGATATGTGGAAAACCATCCTTAATGGCCGGGTATGGAAGAATGAAATCTGTAACAAAAAGAAGGACGGCTCTCTCTTCTGGGAATGGGCAACCATTGTCCCTGTAAAGAATGACCAAAATAAGATTACTAATTTTATTGCGATTAAGGAAGATATTACTGAATGGAAAAAGCTCCATTCAAAATTGGACGATTTGGCCTCTGAACTTAACTTAATCGTAGAAAATGTGGGCATAGGCATAGTTTATATCAGGCAGTCAAAGATATTGCGCTTGAATCAAGAAACAGCAAGGATTTTCAGAGCAACAAGTGAAGAGATGGTAGGAAAAAATGTAAGGATATTTTTTCCTGATCAAAAATTGTTTGACGCTTTTTATGATGAAATGCTTAAAACTATTGGGGAAAAGGGCATCTACACCAGGGAAATGCAGATGGTTCGCGCCGATGGAGAGCTTGGTTGGTTTAGATTAACCGGCAAGGCCCTTGATCCCAAAGATGTGCCCGCCGGATCCATCTGGATAGTGGAGGACATCACCCAGCGCAAGGAGATGGAGGCCGTTATTGCCAGGAAGGACCGCATCCTTCAGGAAATAGGGTATGTGTCAAGGCAGTTTCTTATCTGTGATAAATGGATGGACGCCATAGCTGGAGTCTTGAGCCATCTTGGCAGGGCTGCGGAGATGCAGAGCGCCTTTTTATATAAATATAAAGGAGGAGGATTAAGGGAGATTTATACCTGGAGCATTGATAATCACTTTTCAGGCAGAATGAAATCTTTTCTGGAGAAAACTTTTGCTGCCTGGAGCGACAAACTTCTGAAAGATGGGATCTGGCTTTCTTCAGATTATTTGGCAGCCCATGATATTGGCCTAAATTTTACCATTATCTTCCCTGTGCTTGTGGAAGAAAACCTTTGGGGCGTGATGGGATTTGAGACAAAAGACAGCCAGCAGAATCTATCAAAGGCGGAAATAGCAGCCCTTTATTATGCCATCAGTGTTCTTGCCAGCGCCATAGGGCGGGAACGGAGCGAGGCGGCCAAGGCCATTGAGGAGATCCGCCTGTCCACCATTGTGCAAAACGCCTATAGTATAATTTTGAGAATCGACAAGGAAGGAACAGTTACTTTTATAAATCGTTTTGGTCTTAATTTTTTTGGTTATAAAAGTTATGAGTTGGTTGGCAGAAAGGTGGTAGGCTCTATTCTTTTGCCTGATTCAAGTTTTGCCAAGGATTTTAAGGAGCTTTTGAAAGGTTTTAGGGAAAATGGCCTGGGATATCTTAATTATGAAATCCAAAATATCACTAAGGACGGTGTTCCTGTCTGGGTGTATTGGAGTTATTCGCCGATCCGTGACAGTGAGGGCAATGTGATTGAAATTTTGTGCATTGGCCATGATGTATCGGCAAGCAAAGAGCTGGAAGAGAGACTCATCAAGGCCCGCATGGTTGCAGAAGAGACCAGCCGGGCCAAGAGCCGGTTTCTGGCCAACATGAGTCATGAAATAAGAACACCTCTTCATGCCATTATTGGCATGGCGCGCCTTGCCAAGAAAACAGCCCGCGGTGAAATAAAGCAATATATAACCAATATTTTAACTGGCGCCAATATGCTCCTTTCAATCATCAATGACATTTTGGATCTTTCCAAGATAGACGCCGCCCAGATGAAGCTGGAGGAAATGTCCTTTGACATTAGGGAGGTTATGGAAGAAACGGTGCAGCTTTTGGCCTCTCGGGCCCACAAGAAATACCTGGATATCTTATGCCAAGTTTCTAGCGATATGCCAGAGTTAGTGAAGGGCGATAAGTTCAGGCTGCAGCAAGTATTTTTCAACCTTGTGGGTAACGCAATTAAATTTACTGATAAGGGGCATGTGATATTGAAGGGGTATGTTGAGTCCGTAGAAGGGAATGACGCGATCTTTCATTTTGAAGTCATTGACACCGGCGTTGGCATTCCTGAAGAAAAACAGGCCGCAATCTTTGATGCCTTTACCCAGGCTGACAACTCTGTGACAAGAAGGTTTGGCGGTACAGGTCTGGGGCTTACCCTTTGCAAGAAGCTGGTTCAGCTTATGAGAGGGAATATCTGGGTTGATAGCAAGGAAGGAAAGGGAAGCATATTCCATTTCACTGCTAGGTTTAAGATCGCCCAGCTGGAATATAGGCCCAAGGCACTGCTTGATTTTGACCCTGCCGCCGCTGTTATTCTGGTGGCGGACATTAATCCTATCTCCAGACATATTGTGAGCGAGGGGCTAAGAGAGTTTGGTTTTCCCGTGATTGAGGCAAAGAATGCGAAAGATGCGATTGCGGCGCTGAATGGTAAAGATGAAAACCCAGATGAAGTGAAAGTGGTCATTCTTGATGAAAACATTATGGAGCCGACCTTGCTGGCCCAGTTTGAATCAATGGAGGGGAACTATCCTCCCTTGATATTGCTGTGCAGGGTCTTGGCGGAATCCATATATGAAGACAGAATTTTAAATGTTAAACGTTACTTACTAAAACCGGTTACCAGAAGAACTCTTTTAAACACCATCCGTGAGATAATAGTTGAGCCTAAAAGTAACGATAATGATTTTGGTGAAGACCTTGCCGAAAAGAAGGAGGAGGCGAAGATGCCCCTTAAAATCCTGCTTGCTGAGGATTATTTTTTGAATCAGCAGTTGGCAGCCGTGATGATAGAACAAGCCGGCCATGATATGAAGGTTGCTGAGAATGGATTGGAAGTCTTATCCATGCTTGCCCGGGAAAAGTTCGATCTCATATTGATGGATATTCAAATGCCTCATCTGGACGGTTACAGCACCGCCAGGATTATAAGGGCCATTGAAAGCAGGTCCGTCATTGATGCTGAATTGGACCCATCGCTTATTGAACGGTTAAAAGCCATGCTTTCAGGCGGACATATCCCAATTATAGCCATGACAGCCCATGCCTTTCCTGAAGATATGGAGAAATGTTTTGAAGCCGGCATGGATGATTATCTGGCTAAACCCTTTTCAGAGGAGGATCTGAATAAGGTGTTGACAAAGATAACTCCTCTTCTTGCAGGGCCGGGTGGTAAGGATCCTCCGGTGGAAAAGCCGGTTATTGAAGTGGTGCAAAATTGTCTTAAGGAAAAATACGGCCTTTCTGGGGAAAAGAGGGAAGAGATGATGCAGGCCATAAGCATCTCCTTGAAGGGCGCTTTTGAACAATATAAAAAGGCTATTGCCAGACAAGAGCTTGATAATATTTCCCGAGCAGCCCATAAGCTTAAGGGCACCCTTCTTTCTTTCGGTCTGGAAGAATGGGCTGAAAAGGCCCTTGAAATGGAGCGCAAGGGGAGGCTTGGCGAAAAAGAATTTCCCTATGAGGAAACATTCCGCGAGATTTATGAGTACTTAGCTCCCCTTTTGAAAAAGTGAAAAGCTGTTTAAATTACTTCTGCCCCAGGCTGCAGAAAGGATCTATTGCTGAAGCACAAATTTTACAGGCACCACCTGTAAATGGTAAGATAAAAGTGTACCACTAAGGTGTGTAGTGATTTCATTGAAATGGACACCCTGTTTTGAACGTGAACACATGAAACAAGCTGCTTGAATAAAGATTTTTACTTGACCATTACATGGCATTACGGGCAAAGTCATCTTCCTTCATCACTTGGATGAATTCTCGGGCTGAGATATACTCTTCCAGATGAAAGAAGATCAATGCATTGAATTGATCTGCAAAATCCATTTTTAGTGGCCTGTTTCCTCTCGATTTCAACCGGGGGACAGACAGCAATATATTACCCAATGGCCGGGTAATTTGATGGTTATTGCAATAATACCAGGATCAAACCCTGATTATCTTGGTCGCAAGCTGCATGGAAGTCACGATATCCAGCATATTGGTTGTCTCCCCGACCTGTTTATCTGCCATAAGATCGAAGTACTCCAGGCAAGTTCCACAGACCATGATATCCACTCCTGCTTCTCTTAAAGCCTGGAGGTCCGAAAGCACAGGCGATCCGTTGGCAGACAGGGTAACTCCCCGGTTAACCAGGACAATTCTCCACAGGTCTTCGCCCATTTCTTTAAGAGTACTGATAAAATTTTTCATCAGGGCCCGGCCCAGTTCGTCATCACCTGATCCAAATACATCAGTTGGTATGAATATCAGTATTTTCTGACAGGATGGTTCAGATGCAGGCTGACTTTCCATTTCAATGTTGCATGTAGCAGGTGCTCCACTAACAATATAATCTCCATCAGATGTACGCCTTATGCTGACAAGCCAACCCTGGCTTTTCAGAAAACGGCTTACGTTTTCCTTGGATGCCTCGTTATCAACTGTTATTTCAATAAGTTCTTTAGGAAATTTTTCTATTGTATCCTTTGTAATGAGTACAGGCTGGGGACAGGCTATCCCCCTGCAGTCCTGCTTTTGCATATTAACAGCTCCTTTACGGCAATATTTGTATCAATGATATCGGATCAAGAGATTCTAAAACGAAAACACCTGTTGTCCAGGATAAAAAGGCATCATATCAAAAGATAAACTGTTTTTCATATAAGCTGGATACATGAAGGCCGGCCCGGGATCAATCGGGCCGGCGTATAGATGACCTGCCGGAAGGCGGGCCATTGGGGAGGGAAGGAGCTGGGAAGGCCTTGTGTACGGCAGGCCTCTTAATTTTCAGGGCACAGCAACTACGTCAAGGGCATCTGCCACCACTGAATAGTCACCCGGTGGCGCAAAGCCCTTTATCTTTCCTGCCATGGCAGCCCTGGAGTTTGACGGAAGGGACTGGAGAGCGCTTTTAATCTTGTTTGTAACTCCCTTGCTCAGCCGCCTGGATGCAGCAACCGGCCATGCCGGCCACAGCTGGACAGTGCTGCACAGCAGCGGAAAGTTTGGATGATTCTGTTTTGATATTACATAAAGCTGACTGAGTTTTACCTTTCTTTCACGGGCCATGGATTCCAACTGGCCGGTCCTGACAAATCCTGCATCTACGGCGCCATTGATTACAGCATAGACAACATAATCCTGGCCTTCTAGAGGACGTATCTCTGCATCATTTACAATGTTTATACCCCGTTGCAGCAGGTCATAAGCCTGGATGAGAAAGCCGCCTGCAGAGCCATAGGAAACCACGCCTATTCGCTTGCCGACAAGTTGCCTGATGGTACGAACAGGGCTTCCCTTCTGGGTAAAAATAACCCCACCCATGTACGGGCCACCACGCGAATTGATTACCGTGGCAATGGCCTGCATCCCGTATTTTTTCTTCATTTTTACATAGAACTTCTGGTTGGCCAGCAGGAGGTCTATCTTGTTGTCAGCAACGTAATCTTCTATCTCCTTAAAATTAAGTGGAACCAACTTTACATCATACCCGGTCTTGCGTGAAAGATATTCAGTAAGAGGCTTCCAGCGCTTAACTGCAGCCTGGAAACCTCTCTTGGCCAATACCCCGAATCTGACTGTTTTTGCTGCCTGAACCCTGCAGGCGAAACCAGCTAAAAAAAATATTATCAGTAACCCTGTTAGAAAGATATTCAGTTTCGAGCCGGTTTTCGATTTGTTTGTCATGGCTATCTCCACGCATGGTTAGACGATCAAGCCCTGAGGCATAGGCATATACATAGACAAGGTGTTTCTGTGAACATGATATATCATCCACCTAGTAGTTCGTTTCATTAATTTGCTACACCCACAATACATAGCAATATGTTGAAATTGCAGCTAAAAATTATTTCAATTTTGTAAACATTTTAGTGAAACTTACTACTAGATTATGCACCAAGTCCCGGGAAAGAAGATATTCTAAATCTCCTGAGGGCCTTTTCCATTTCCTTTGCATTAGCAGCCATTTCTTTCATCGCGCTCAACGCCCCCTCTGCGCCTTCTGCGTTTTTCATTGATATAGTGGTGAGATCATTGAGAAGATTCTGAAGAATCGCACTGCGTTCTCTCTGCTTGGCTGTGCGGTTGGTGATCTCGCTGGAGTTTTCGATAACCTTTTTAGATGTTTCAAGAGCTGAACGGGATGTAACTGTGCTTGCTTCAGCCGCATCCATAATGGTATCCGATAGTTTGATAAGCTCAGCAATGACAGCTTCAGCCCTTTTACGCCTTTCTGCCTGCTGGCTGGTCATACCCTTAATTGCATCTGCATGCCCTTCAAGCTGTGCTGTTGCAACGATAATGGTATCCGCAGACTCGGCAAGCTCTTCCGAAGACTTGGAAATGACCTTGGTAACTGCACCACTCTTTTCCACTGTGCCAAGCAGGTCTTCCAAGGCATCGGCACTCTGAGATGCCAGATCCATTCCCTTACGGACGTTCTCGGTACTTTCTCCAATAAGGTTTTCAATTTCCTTGGTAGATTCCGCCGTCCTGTCTGCCAGCTTCCTAATTTCCTCGGCAACAACGGCGAAGCCCCTGCCGTGCTCACCAGCCCTGGCAGCCTCGATGGCTGCATTCAGGGCCAGAAGGTTGGTCTGTTCTGCAATATCCGAGATAAGATAGATAATTTCCTTGACCTGCTCGGAACTCGAGGCAATGGCAACCATACCTTCCATGGTCTGGCGCATGGACTCACGGCCTGCCTCAGCACTCCTGAGCGTTTCATCAGCCTGTTCAGCAGCAAGATTGGCTTCCTGGGCCATGGTATGGAGCTGCTGGGCCATCTGGCTCAGATTCTCTGCGGTTTTGACAGCTTCTTCAGCCTGTGCAATAGCCTTTGCCTGCACCTGCCTAGCTGTTGCGCCCATTTCTGCAACAGTATCCGCTGTCTGCTGGGAGCCTTCCTTGTTCTTTGCGGAAAACTGGTTGATCTGCTGAGAGGTGTTGGCCATGTCCTGAATAATCTTGGTAGCTTCCTTTGCCAGGGCTGCAGATGATTCTGCGTGGGCTGCAACCTCTGCAGCAGTCTGTCCCATGAGTGCGACCCGTTTTTGGACTTCGCTGGCCTGCTCAGCCTGTCTCCTGGCATTCTCAGTAATGGTTTCTGCAATATGATAGACGTTGTCACTGGACTGCACAACCTTGCCGGTTGTCTGCATGATATCCTTAAAGGTCCTTTGCAGGTTATCAAGAAACTTGTTGACAGCCATGGCCATCTGGCCTACTTCATCCCCGGTTTTTACTTCAAGCCGACCGGTAAGATCCAGGTTTTCTGCTGTCTTTCTCATGAGTTCAGCGGTTTCAATAACAGGCTTGATGATATTGATATTAACCAAGAACATGAACCCTATGAATATCGCCACCATTACAGCATTTCCAACCGCGCCCTTGGCCGTAATTTCCTTAAGGTTGGCAATCAATGCGGATTCAGGAAGGGTAACTACAGATGCCCAGTCAGCCCTTGCAACATTTGGCTGTTTAGGGATGGGAGACACGGCAGCTATCTTGTTTTCCCGTGATTCCTTTATTGTAAATGTTTCTCTCTTGATCGCTGATATTCCACCAGCAAGTTTTTGTCCTACCATGCCTGGGTCCTGGCAAATAACGATCTGGCCGTTGCTGTCTATCACGTAGTCCTTATAATTACTGCCACTTGCTGCCAATTCACGTGGAGTCAGGGCTTGCACAATTGAGTTCCATTTAAGGAAGACAACAGCAGCGCCAACTACCTCGCCATTATTCAATATAGGTGAGACGATGTAGATATACCATGGCGATGCCTTGCTTAGGCCTTTCAATGGCTGCCTGGAAGGCCCCAGAATAAAGACATCGGTTCCTGACCCAAGAGATGCCTTAGATGCGCTTTTCAGAAATCCTCCAGCAAGCTGCGGATTGCTGGAGGAGATGACCTTGCCTGATGCATCCGTAACAACAAGTGCCTCGTATTCATCGAACTGCTGAGCCATGCTTGAAAGCAGAGCATCCGTGCCTCCTTGGCCGCCGCCGATATTGATGGCCAGTTTGACCAGGTCCAGATTGGACAGGGTCTTGAGGTTGTTGACCTGGCTATTGAGAAAGATATTAAGGTTGTGGGCTGCCGTATCGGCCTGCAGCATCAGCTGACGTTCCCCTTCGTTCTTCATTCCCTGTTCCTGGGAATAAAAAAGGTAGACCTGGCCGATAACGGCAATTATACCGATCAAGGCAAGCATGGCGAAAAATTTTACCTTTAGCCCCCAGTCTTTTACGCTTCGTTTCATGGTGGTGTCAACCATTTAGAGAACCTCCCGCTATATGTCGCTTTATAGGCAGTATTATATGCCTGATGGTCTCGTTTCTCCGATCATAATTTTTAGGGATCATCATTAATTATTAACAAGGATCGTGGGCATCAATGCCACGTAATCCTGGCAAACGCAATATCGTTCTCCATTAAGCACCATCCTGTACTGCAGATTCGGCAGTACCAGGCCTGGGACCATCTGGTTTTCCTGATTTCAGTGGTTCCATTATCATTTCAATATCGACCAGTGGCACTGTACCAGAAGTCGCCAGGGTTACCGCACCTTTTGCGCCTTCTGGCAGGGCACCTTTCTCCTCATAATCCTCTTCATCTTCGTGATATTCTATGATATCCTCTATTCCATGCACATGATCTATGGTCAGCCCTACTGTCTGATCATTCCAGTGGATAAGTAGGATATTAAAGCTGCCCTTGCCTTCTGCTTCTACTGAACCTGTCTGGCCGCCATATGAGATTACTGGAACTATCTCGCCGCGGACATTTATAATGCCTGCTATTCCCGGCTTTGCATTCGGAAGGCTTTCTATCTGGGGAGCCCTGACGATCTCCTTGATACGGCCCAGCTCTGTTGCCCAAATTTCAGGGCCTATGCTGAAAAGTACCGTTTTGTCCAGGGTATTTTCGGCCTTTTTCATGTGTGTATTTCCTGTTTAGTCGTTATGTATGTATGACGCTATGCCTGTCCATGGAAATTTCACAGTAATCCTTTAATTCTTTTCGGAAGAAGTGCCAAAAACTTGAAATGCTGTACCATGTTTTCGTTCAAAAGGGAATATGCCAAGTAATGAATAGACAGAGCCAGACGGTGTAAGCCTGCTACTGTAAAAATGTATAGCCGTACACCTGGTAGCTGCAGGGGCAAGCCTGGAACAGACAAACTGCGAAAGCTTCTCTTTTGATGGCGGCCGGCCCTTAATCCTGGCAACGGTCACATGGGGGATGAAGGGCTTTCTGTCCTGATCAATGCCGCATGCCTTCAGGCCTATCTCCATACTATCTCTGAGGCTCGACAGCTCATGTATATCGCCATCCAATCCCACCCAGAGGATGCGGGGCCTGCGTAGATTCGGAAATACGCCTGTAGATGCCAGGTTTATGCTGAACGGGGTAGTATTACTACAGATTGCCTTCATGGTTTCAGCAACTTCACGGGTCTTAGAAGTACTAATATCGCCAAGGAATTTCATGGTCAGATGTATATTTTCCGGCCTGATCCACCTGACATGCCTGCCAAGAAACTTCCATTTGTCCATGGCAGCCAGGATTTCCCCGGTCGCTTCAGAAGACAGGTTTATAGCCAGGAAGCAGCGAGCCATATACAAGATATCTCCTTAGCCAATCAAGGGCGGTTTCAACTGTCAACATCCTGATCTCCCGCCTGGAGCCTGGAAACAGAAACCTGTGTACCAGGTTATGATTATCCAGTGCCAATGCTATGAACACCGTGCCCACCGGCTTGTCTCCGCTGCCGCCTTCAGGCCCGGCTATTCCCGTAATTGCAATGGCACATTCAGCAGAAGATATGCGCCTCGCTCCTGCAGCCATCTCCAGTGCAGTTTCACTGCTGACAGCACCATGGACTTCGATAGTTTCCGGCGATACGCCCAGTTCCTGTTCCTTGGCCCTGTTGCTATATGTCACAATGGACCGGTCAAACCATTCAGAGCTACCTGGCGCCGAGGTTACAGTTGCTCCAAGAAGTCCGCCGGTACAGGATTCTGCCGCTGCCATTACCATGCCCCTGCTCTTCAGGCTTTCCCCCAGGGTGGATGCAAGGCTGGCATCCTGGCCTTCGGCCACTATGAATTCCTGAAATTTTGCCCTTATAACAGCACTGGCATCATCTATGATTTTTTGGGCCTTCTCTGCCGTTTTCATGGATGCCGTGAGACTCACATGCACTTCCGGAAAAACAGGATAATAGCCCACCTTCAAGGATGAATCCCAAGTCTGCAGTTCCTCCAGATCCATGTTTATCCTGGTCTCAGACAGCCCGAACAGCTTGAATACCTTGAGTGCCACAAAGGGACGTTCCTGATCAAGGCTGTTAAGTTTTGGCAGTATCTTCTGGACAACGTGTTTTTCAAGCTGCTCAGGGACGCCGGGTAGAAAAAACAGATAAGCCCCCTGGTATTTCAGCCAGTAACCCGCAGCGCAACCATTCGGCTCCAACACCGAAGCACCCTTTGGCAGCATCGAAAGCTTTCGTTTAAATTCCTCTGATGCACTATGGCCAAAACGGCGTTCAGCGTTTCTTATCTGTTCCATTACCTGATGGTTTTCCACCAGGGGAAGGTCCAGCGCATGGGCAACTGCCTCATTGGTAATATCATCTGAGGTAGGGCCGAGGCCACCACTTATGAGAACAAACTGAGAATCCCTTATGGCAGCCTTCAGGCATTGCTTTATATCATCGGGGGAATCTCCTACTACAGTGATCCTGGTAATCTTGTGCCCTGCTGAAAATATCCGCGCAGCAGCAAAACTGCTGGTAGTATTGACCACCCTGCCGGATATCAGCTCGTCTCCTATGGCAATAATCTGTCCTTTCATGAGAAGTAAGAGCTCCCTATTCTCCACAAGATATTTGCATAAACGCCGGCCATGACATCATCCATCATTATGCCGATTCCTCCACGGAACATATCCTCCATGTTTTTTACAGGAAAAGGCTTCCATATGTCAAACAGCCTGAAGAGTATAAACAGCACGGCTACAGAGACCAAGGTAAGCTGAATTGCCCACATGGCCACTGCCATACCTGCAATTTCATCTATAACCACTATAGAAGGATCTTTCTGGCCAAGGACCTGTTCAGCCATATCACCTGCCCAGAACCCAAGAACAGTCAGGGAAGCAAGCACAGCAAGGGCGGCTGCCGGATTGATGAAACTGAGAGCCCATCCAATGGGCAGGCCCAGCAGGGCACCAGCCGTACCCGGAGCGCCAGGGCAGTAGCCGGCTCCGAACCCGGTGGCAATCACAAGGCCGCATCTCTCCATGGCATTGAGCGGCGCTTTCATGAAGTGATGAACCTGGCAACTTCAGAATAAACTGACCGGATAGGAATGCCGGATTTTTCAGCAATTTTCCTGCACTCCTCGAATTCCGGAGCAATTTCCCTGCGCCCGTCCGGACGGATGATCAGCTTGGCCTTTACCGCTCCCCATCTGGTAGATATCATTATTGGCTCTCTGTGAATCAGGAATCTGGAAGTAGAATAAAACCTTATGCCCGTGGTTGATCCCTGCAGGAAGATGCATTTTGCCATGCTGTCCTCTACCCCTGGCCTGCAAAGCACGGTCAGTTCAAAGCCGGGCCTGTTCTTTTTCATGTGAATATTCGTGATCCAGGTATCTATGGCCCCTTTTTCAAGCAGGATCTGCATCATGTATCCAAGCTGTTCAGGCGTGATATCATCCATTACGGTCCTCAATTCTGAAATCTTTTCCTGTTTCCATCCTTCCGGGCATCTTTCTCTGTCTGTATCGCCCACCATGATGCGGAGTATGTTGGGAATAGACTCCAGGTCCCTGCTGCCGGCACCACAACCAGTCTTTAGAAGGCGCATGGCAGGAGGATAACCAAAGGATTCAACGATATGGCAGAGAATGGCAGCCCCGGTTGGGGTTACAATCTCGTTCTGCTCTTCCACAAACCTGACCGGCATCCCGCGCAGAAGCTCGGTAACGGCCGGTGCCGGTAACGGCATAATACCATGGCTGCACTGGATAAACCCTCTTGAAAGAGGAATATCGGAACAGAAAACCTTCTTGATCTTGAGATCATCCAGGGCGGTCAGCACCCCTACGATGTCGATAATTGTATCTACGGCCCCTATCTCATGAAAGTGGACTTCATCTCTGCTGCACCCATGTATATCTGCCTCTACGTCAGCAAGTTTACCCAGTATATCTATACTGTCTTCTTTTACGGTTGCGGGTATGCTGGCATCCTGGAGGATTGACTCTATCGCATGCATTGTCCTCATGGGCTGGTCCTGCGAAGCTGTAACATTGATGCCTGTAGCCTTTATGCCGCAGCGCATCCTCTTTTCCACATGTATAGTTACTCCCTGGAGCCCAAGCCTGCCGGGCAGTGCATGGATCTGTTCATGTTGCCAACCGGCATCTGCAAGAGCTGCCAGCAACATGTCTCCACTTATTCCAGAGATACAATCAAGAAAGAGGACTCTCATTTGGCAGTTTCCAGCGCCTTACGTTCAACCCACTCGTATATCTGGTCCTTGTAGTACCATGCCGGCCCGGCAACCGCAGCGGAAAAAACTAAAAGGATCAGAAAACCCTTGAGATTCCCATCATAGATTTGCGCCCCCTGCCAGCTCAACATCAGTGTTCCCGGGATGCGACCTACGGTAGACAAAAAGAGAAATACCTGCCAGGGCATTCGTGTCAGTCCCAGGAGGTAGCATAGGAAATCCTTGGGAAATCCCGGGAATACGTACATGATAAAACAGACAAACAGCCCTTGTCTTTCCAGGAGACCCTCAAATTTCCAGTATAATTCAGATTTCTGGAGCCAGGGCTGAATAAACCTCCTGAACTGACGCGCTATAAGAAAGGCCGCCAGGGAACCGAGGCTCAAACCTATGGTAGAATAGAGAAGCCCAAGCCATTTCCCAAACAGGAACCCCCCAAGAAAGCCAGTGGCCTCTCCAGGAATCGGAGAGAAGACCACCTGCAGCACTTGAATCAGTATAAATGCCAGTGGCCCCAGGGAACCCATGGATAGAACGAATTCCCTGAGACGATCGCGTTTTTCCATAAGGTCTTCCATGTAGCAGAGACCCTGGATCAGTTCATCGTGAAATTGAAGGCCAAGAAGGATTGCCAGCAGAAAAAAGAAAAATAATATCAAGCAGACCAGGCGTTTGTTCATCTATGGGATACGGTCATAGATCAAGAGATTCAGGTTCGTGACAGGAGAGTATCCCGTCTCCATTTCCAGTCGTCTTTGCATGGAAAATCCATGGTGTAATGGCCTCCCCTGCTCTCATGACGCCATGCCGCTGCCTGTATGATAAGCTGGGCCACAAGGGCTATATTTCTCAATTCAAGAAAGTCTCTGGTGATTATATAGTCCCAGTAATGCTGATCTATTTCCCTTGCCACAGGCTCAAGACGTTTTTGGGCGAGTGCAAGCCTCTTGGAGCTTCTGACTATGCCTACATAGTTCCACATTAGCCTCCTGATCACATCCCAGTTGTGGGAAATAAGCACCGCCTCTTCCATGTCCACTGCCCCTCCACTGTCCCATGGTGGCACATCTATCTTTCCCAGTTTTTTGAAATAACTGAGCTTGGTCTTTGTCCTCTCAAATGCCTGGTGAGCCATAACAAGGCCTTCCAAAAGGGAATTGGATGCAAGCCTGTTGGCTCCATGAAAACCTGTACATGCGGTTTCTCCCATGGCGAATAGTCCGGTCAGGTCTGTCTCGGCCCACTCATTGGTAACAATGCCTCCACACATGTAGTGGGCAGCCGGGACTACTGGAATAGGCTCACTGGTGATATCTATGCCAAACTTGAGGCATGTTTTGTAGATATTGGGAAATCGCTGCACTATAAAATCCCTGGGCCTGTGGCTTATATCCAGGTAAACACATTCGGCACCGCTTCTCTTGAGCTCCATGTCAATGGCGCGTGCAACCATGTCCCTGTTGGCCAGCTCCATGTTTTCAGGATCGTATTTCTCCATGAAGCGCCTGCCCTTTTTATCTATGAGAATGGCCCCTTCACCCCTGAGTGCCTCTGATATCAGAAAATTCTTGGCCTTGCTGTGAAACAGGCAGGTCGGATGAAACTGTACAAATTCCAGGTTGGCAACACGGGCCCCAGCCCTATAGGCGATAGCAATGCCGTCACCGGTCGCCACGTCAGGGTTACTGGTGTAAAGATACACCTTGCCTGCCCCGCCGGTTGCCAGGAAGGTGGCCTTGGCCAGGATGGTGTGTATCTTGCCGCTGGCTGAATCAAGACAATATGCCCCAAGGCAGCGCTCTTCACCCCTGTGTTTACACCGGGCGCTTTCCTCCGGGCCTGCAGACCCGGTTTTTCTCAGCTTACACAGGGTTATAAGGTCTGCAACCATGAAATCTTCCAGTAACTGGATATCAGGGTTATTCATGGCCTTTTCAACCAGGACCCTCTCGATCTCGCTGCCTGTGAAATCACCGCTGTGTATAACCCTGCGGCGGCTGTGCCCCCCTTCGCGCCCAAGATCGAGCTCTCCATCTTCCCGCCGGGTAAAGCCGACACCCATTTCTTCCAGTTCCATGATGCGGCTGGGCCCCTGTCTTACAATAGTGCGAACAACATCCTCATGGCACAGGCCATCCCCAGCCCTTATGGTATCGTATTCATGCAGGACAAAACTATCTTCCTGAGAGAGAACACATGCGATCCCGCCCTGTGCCAGCTTTGTGGCAGTATCATCCCTTGACTTTTTGGTCACTACTGTAACGCTGCCTATGCCAGACAGCTTGATTGCGAGGCTCAGGCCGGCTATTCCGCTTCCAACTATGAGAAAGTCTGTTTCCATTTCAATGAAGCCTGATCATGCCTGGATGCCAAGGTCCTGCATGATTGGCGTGAACACCATGGGGAAAAGCTTGGCAAATGCAGGGAGCATCATGTGCATTATCTCTCTCATTGAAGGATCAGCTGCAGGCGATGCCCTGAGCTTGAAAATGTGCTGCCATTCTTCCAGCGTTGCATGAACCATGATTTCTGTTTTACAGGAGTTGGGCAGCACTGTTCTCGCAGCCTGGGGAGAAGATGTCTCTAACAGCTTTAGATACAGCCTTTCGGTTTCCACCATGGCTTCCTGCCATACCTGGTATTCAGGAGTGCCCTCCTTGAAAAAGCAGGGCTTGATAAATGCCACTTCTCCGCCGAACCTCTTTTCGCCATAGCGGCAATACCTCTGAGACTCCTGGAGATATGAGGCTATCCTGTGCCTGACCAGCTCATGGGTAACCGCCCTGTTTATGGTGAGATGTGCCAGCAGAGTACGGTGCTTGATAAGCAACGGCAGGTCAAGAGAATCTATCTCGTCCGGGGTAAGAAAAGTTACGTTCAGGGAGTCATCCGGGCTGGAACTTGACGGTATATCCTTGAAGAGGATGGGATAAACATCTGCCAGAACATTCCTGATGGCATTTACTATCCGTATATCTGGAAATTTTCTTGCAAGATCCCTGAATGACCTCGGATTGCCCGATATTATGAAGTGCCTGTCAGAGAGCCTGCTTGCCTGGCAGAATCTTGGAATAACAGAAAAAAAATCGCAAAAATCATCACGAGAGCCAGCCTTGACATCCATAACGAGATTGGCCATTTCAATAACTGACTCATGGCCTCTCTTGATTATGCCGGTGATGAATGGCAATGCGCTTTCCTCAGTGATCTTGTCTTCACTCTTGTAACAGACCCGACCACACCTCTCTATCTGCTCCAGTATGCGCCCTTGTTTGAAATACTGGTCAAGAATTTCAAAACCCGGTGATATTACCTTCATTCATTGCTCCCCCTGATAGATGCTTATCGGCCTGTCAATCGAAAATCAGGCCCTTCCTTCCTGTCTTTTTGCCTTGTCAGTGATTATGCAAAGTGTGGGTTTAGCAGGCAAAACCTGGTTGCCTTCGGCATTTTCGTCAAAGGAAATGAGCGGTCTTATCTGTACTACCTTAATGCCCAGCTCGTTGCATTCTACTGACAGGTTTTCCAGCAGGCCCGGTGCCTCGGAAAGCACTGCCAGAAATATTACTTTTATCCCATGCCTCTTCACTATGGTCTTTAGATCCCGCCTGTTTCCCAGGACCTTTACTCCGTGTATCTCCTGCCCTTTCTTGGCAGGATCATCATCAACAAAACCCACTGGCAGGTAGTCATGTCCTTTGCGTTTCCTCAGTTCTCTGAGCAACAGGTCTCCCCCGTCTCCTGCGCCGAATATCAATATCGGGACAGAATGGGTCTTTTCTGCCTGCCTGATGAAGTATTCATTAAACATGCGCATGATAAACCTGACACCGCTGATGAATATGAGAGAGAGTATTGCATCCAGCAGAAACACTATCCTGGAAAACCCCTCGAACCTATAGGCAAATACAAGGACGCCAACGATAACCGATGAACTGAGAAGAACGGCTTTTATTATCTTGAATATGTCGTCCAGGCTTGCAAAACGCCACTGCCCCCTGTAAAGCCCGAAAAACCACAGGCACAGAATCTTGACTGCCAGCACCAGGGGCAAGGTCTGTTCTATCAGCCCCTTGTTGAACGGGCTGAGCGTTCCATCGAATTTAAGCAGGTATGCGGAGAAATAGCTGATGGTAAGAAGCACAATATCCACGCATACCTGCAATATCTGGCGTTTATTCAGGATAGTGCCTACTATATGGGCTATCCTGGAGTGTGAGCCTGCCTTGTCTCCATATATATCTCTATTCAGATAGCTCAGGAACACCCCAAAAAATATGGATATAACTGCAGTTATGGTCATTACTGCCAGCAGGGCGTCCTGGGAATGCCTGGCCAAATAGAGAACTACTGCTGAAACTGAAGCTGCCACCAGCATCAATGACAGCACAGCCCGTTCCTCTGAAAGCCCAAGAAGCACCAGCCTGTGCGAGGTATGATCCCTGCCGCCTTGAGATATGGACCTGCCTGACTGCAACCTTGTAAATGACACAAGGGCGGTATCAAAAATGGGGATTATAAGCACAGACATAGGCACTGCCAGCATCAGGACCATGTTGGAAATGCCGGCAAAAAAATCAGAGTTTGTACCCGCTGCTGCCATTGAACCTGAACTCAACACCACCAAGCCTCCAAGAAGAAACCCCAGGAACAGGCTGCCGCAATCTCCCATGAATATCTTGGCCGGCTTGAAATTATACAGCCAGAAACCCAGGCATGAACCCGCCAGCAGCAAGGCTGGCCCTATGAGCTGCGAGATGTTGAAGATGAAACCATATACTGCAAGAGAAAGGCTGGCCACCAAGGTTATACCTGAAGATAATCCATCCATGTTGTCCAGCAGGTTTACTGCATTGGCCATTGCAACCAGCCAGAATATAGTGACACCAATAGAAATAATAGGAGAGCCGGGTATTTGTATCTTGAACCCAAGCCCGACTATCAGGACTACTGCAACAAGTTGTGCAATGAACTTCCCCTGAGGAGTAAGGATGAACAAGTCGTCGAACAAGCCTATGAGAAAAAAGGCTGTAGCACCTGTGAGCAGCAGGGACATCTTGGAGTCAAGCCCTACGAGCAGGGCAAACGGGACGACAAAAGACAGGAATATGGCAATACCTCCGTATAAAGCCGTGGGGCTGCTGTGCCACCTGTCTTTCCTTGGCATGGCCATCAACCCGAATCTCCTGGCTATGAGTATAACTGCCGGTGTAAGCACTGCGCTCAGAAGCAACGATATGACGAACAGCAGGGTATATTTTTCTGCAGGGCCTGGCATCTCAGGAGGCCTTTGACCGAAAATACTCTATGGTGCTTTTCAGTATTTCATCAAGGCTTGTCTCTGGCACATATCCGATGAGAGAATCCAGCTTCTCTACGGATGGAACGCGGCGCATCATGTCTTCGAAGTCCTTACCATAAGCCTCGTTATAGGGAATATAGACTATTTCTGAATTGCTCCCTGCGAGGTCACGGATTTTATGGGCAAGGTCTGCTATGGCTATCTCTTCCGTGCCGCCTATGTTCACTACTTCCCCGGCACCTTTTTCGCAAAGCATCAAACGGTAGATGGACTCGGTAACATCATGAATATAGGTAAATGTCCTGGTCTGTTTCCCGTCTCCATAGACTGTAATAGGCTCGTCACGCAGGGCTTGCTGTATGAACCTGGGCACCACCATGCCGTAGAGACCGGTCTGGCGTGGGCCTATGGTGTTGAAGCAGCGAAGAATAATGGTGTCAAGCTTCTTGGTCCTGTGGTATGCAAGAGCAGTGAATTCGTCCACAAGCTTACTGGCAGCATAACTCCACCTCATCGTGCTGGGGAGGTCCGTAAATCAGGTTGTCGTCTTCCTTCAGCGGCGCGTGCATATGTTTCCCATATACTTCTGAAGTGGATGCAACCAGTATCTTTTTTCTATATTTGTTGGCTATCTTAAGCGCAGTCTC
>JALWYO010000047.1 GCA_026992735.1 Deltaproteobacteria bacterium | reverse complement strand
CTCCGCACGCGGATATGTAACTTCTCAATAAATTCGTGCAAATTTTTCTGTATCTGCTTACAGGGTGTTGCAGATACAAGGCGGAGGACGCGCAGGCGTACTTCCTGTACTTCAAGCGTCCGACAATGCCGTAGATGCTGTACCCTGTGAGCAGATATGCGGATATGGACAATTTGCTTGCAAAAGGCTCATGGTTTTACTAAAAAACCAATCCTGAGTGCAGGTTGCAACAGGCTCTGCAATGCCTGATGGCTGGCCTGCTGATCTTCAGGATGGACGTGCAGCCTGATTTGCCGCCTTTGCGGCAGATCGTGGGCCGTCTCGTTCATTTTTCAATCAGCCTAAAATTCTGACAGGAGTTGTATAAGATGCCCAAGGCCTTGAGATGGAAATTCGCCCTTTTAGCATTTTTTGTGATAGCTTCAGTTGTTCTGGTTATCCCCTCTTTTTATCCCAACACCCCGCAATGGTTTAAAAAATATGTCTATCAGGAAGGCCTGAAACTCGGCCTTGACCTGCAGGGTGGCATGCACCTTATACTCAAGGTAGATGTGGACCAGGCTGTCAGGAACGCCGCTGAACTCTACGCCCAGGACCTCAAAGATGCCCTGAAGAGACAAAACATCACGGTGGTCAAGAGGAAGAGCGAGAATCCTGACGAGATTCTCTTGGCTGTTCCAAACAAGAGCGCCCTGGAGAAGATAAAGGAAACCATCAAGCAGGATTTCCCCAATCTCCAGATAAAAAACATAAACGAGGACACCAAATTCCCAACCATAAGCCTTGCCCTGTCCAGCAGGGAGGAAAAATTTATCAGGGAACATGCTGTCGAGCAGTCCCTTGAGATAATCAGAAACAGGATAGACCAGTTTGGCGTAACTGAACCAGTTATCGTGCGCCAGGGCGAGGAAGAAATAGTGGTCCAGCTGCCTGGCGTCAAGGATCCTGACAGGGCCTTGAAACTCATCGGGCAGACTGCACAGCTTGAGTTCAAGCTGGTGGATGATGATGCCCCGGTGGACCTGAGAACCCTCATCAGCAAGGCGATAGAAAGTGGGCGCTTGCCTGTTCGTTATGATATCAAGCAGCTAAATGCAGTTCTCAAGGGGCAGCTTCCCAGGGGCGACAGGATATATTTTCTCAGGGAGGTTGATTCACAGACCGGCAGGACAAGCAACATACCCATACTTCTCAAGGATAAGACCCTGATGACTGGTGACGCAGTAAAGACCGCTCACGTCCGCATCGGAGGCACTTACAACGAGCCCTACGTTGCCCTGGACCTGACAGACAGGGGTGCCCGGACCTTTGCCAAGATCACGGAAGAAAACGTGGGCAAGCGCCTGGCCATAGTCCTGGATGGCATAGTCCGATCAGCTCCGGTCATCCGGGAAAAGATAGGTGGAGGCCACGCCCAGATATCGGGCTCCTTCACCCACGAAGAGGCTGCTGACCTTGCCATTGTCCTCAGGGCAGGCGCATTGCCGGCACCTGTCAAGATCATCCAGAATGTTACGGTCGGCCCATCCCTCGGCCGTGACTCCATACAGAAAGGCCTGCTGTCAGGCATTGCAGGCGCCTGTTTCGTCATACTTTTCATGGTTATCTACTACAGGCTGTCCGGCTTCATAGCTGACATTGCCATGCTACTTAACCTCGTGTTCCTGATGGCGGTCCTGGCGCTGTTCCAGGCCACGCTGACATTGCCGGGCATTGCGGGTATCATTCTCACCATTGGTATGGGCGTGGACTCAAACGTGCTCATATTTGAACGAATGCGCGAGGAAAAGGCCCTGAGCAAACCATTGAAGGCATTTATCGATGGTGGCTATGACAAGGCCTTCTGGACCATTGTTGACGCCCACGTCACGACACTGATAACAGCCCTTGCTCTGTTCCTGTTCGGAACCGGTCCCATTAAAGGGTTCGCTGTAACTCTCTCTGCAGGTATCATAATCAACCTGTTCACTGCCATATATGCCACCAGGTGGGTCTATGATCTCCTGATCTACAAGAAGGCGCTGAAGGACCTCTCCTTCATGCAGATAGTCAAGAAAACCAACATAGATTTCATTGGCAAGAGAAACATCTCCCTGGCAATATCGGCAGTGCTGGTCATCACGGGCGTATTTGCATTCGTCCAGATCAACAGGGGAGCGGCAAATCTCGGCGTGGATTTTGCTGGCGGCACCATGGTGCAGTACAAAGCAGACAAGCCTTTCGGGCTGGAAAAGGTCAGGGCTTCGCTCCAGAAATCCGGCCTGTCCGGCTATGCGCTTCAGGAAGTGCCAAAGGAGCATATCCTGATAGTAAAGATCAAAAAATCCGTAGCCACGGTTGGTGACATTGAGGCAAACATTACCAAGGCGCTGAAATCCGGCATGCCTGATTATAAATTCACCATAGAAAGCAAGACAGAGATAGGTTCAACCGTCAGTAGGGAACTGAGGAAGAAGGCAATAACCGCCATCCTGATCTCATTGGCAGGAATCATAGGGTACCTGGCATTCAGGTTCAATTTCAGCTTCGGCGTGGCAGCGGCAATTGCCACGTTCCATGACGTGCTGGCAGTTCTGGGTGTATTCTACATCCTGGACAAGGAGATAACCCTGCTCATAGTCACTGCCCTCCTGACACTGGCTGGTTACTCCCTCACTGACACCGTGGTGGTCTTTGACAGGATCAGGGAAAATCTCAAAAAACACAGGAAACTCTCGTTTGCCGATATAATCAACAGGAGTGTAAACGAGATGCTGAGCCGTACCATTATTACTTCACTGACGACTCTTATAGTGGTGCTGTCGCTTTATTTCTTCGGCGGGGTGGTGATACACGATTTTGCCCTTGCCCTCATGCTTGGGATAATCGTGGGCACCTACTCTTCCGTATTCGTGGCAAGCCCCATCGTGTATCTCTGGCACAAGGGCAAGGCACCGAGGTAGATGTTTTTATACAATGGCCGGGCAGAATGAGACCGGCCTTTTGAACTGAATTGACATGGAACAACTTGTAATAGATGGTGGGCATGCCCTGAGCGGCACTGTGAAAATCAGCGGGGCCAAGAACGCTGCCCTGCCCATGCTGGCCTCAACTCTGCTGGCACAGGGAACATTCAGGCTCCAGAATGTGCCTAACCTTAAAGATGTCAGTACCTTTATAAAACTCCTGGAAGAACTGGATTTTTCCTTTAAAAAAGAGGACAACGGGGACCTGCTTGTGGATTCCTCCGGCCTATCATGTCACGAGGCACCCTATGAACTAGTGCGCAAGATGAGAGCCTCCGTGCTGGTGCTGGGTCCACTGGTTGCCAGGCTTGGCAAGGCCAAGGTAGCCCTGCCTGGCGGCTGCGCAATAGGTGCCAGGCCGATAGATTTCCACCTGAAAGGCCTTGAACTAATGGGAGCAAAGCTCAAGCTCCAGAAAGGCTACGTTGAAGCAAAGGCGAGACGGCTCTCAGGTGCCAGGATATTTTTTGACATACCTTCAGTTACTGCCACCGAGAACCTGATGATGGCAGCCTGCCTTGCCAAGGGAACCACGGTCATAGAAAACGCTGCAAAAGAACCGGAAGTGACAGATCTCGGCAGGATGCTGAAGGCAATGGGAGCAAAGATTCGAGGCCTGGGCACCGAGACCATAACCATTGAAGGCGTAAAAGAACTCTCACCTGCCCAATGGAAGATCATTCCGGACAGGATAGAAACAGGCACATATCTCATGGCCGTGGGTGCTGCTGGCGGAAAACTGAGAATTGAAAACACCGTTCCCTCACACATGGAGGCGGTTATGCAGAAACTCAGAGATGCAGGCCTGACAATAGACATCCGGGAACCTGACACCATTATGGTAAAAAGGCGCAAAAATCTCAGGAGTGTTGATGTCAGGACCCAGCCCTATCCCGGCTTTCCAACAGACCTCCAGGCCCAGATGATGGTACTTATGGCTATTGCCGGGAAACTCAGCGTGATAACCGAGATCATCTTTGAAAACAGGTTCATGCATGTGGCAGAGTTGCGCAGGCTCGGGGCAGATATAAAGATAGAGGGAAGAAGCGCCATTGTACGCGGTGTCTCCTCACTCACAGGTGCGCCGGTTATGGCTACGGACCTCAGGGCCAGCGCATGCCTGGTGCTGGCTGCCTTGGCTGCCAAGGGAACAACCACTGTAGGAGGGCTTCACCACCTGGACAGGGGATACGAAAAGATGGACATCAAGCTGGCTGCTGCAGGTGCAAGGATAAGGCGTGTTGCCCTGGCAACAGAGGAACCGGAATGACAGATAACAATGATGCCGTTCTCGTGGACAGCTTCGGCAGAAAAATCACCTACCTGAGGCTGTCAGTAACGGACAGGTGCAACCTTCGCTGTTTCTACTGCATGCCACAGGCAGACTTTAACTGGATGCCACAGGAAAATGTCCTGCGATTTGAAGAAATTACAACCCTGGTCAGGGTGCTGGCACGCCTGGGCATCAGAAAGGTGCGTCTGACTGGTGGAGAACCCCTGGTAAGAAACAACGTACTCAAGCTTATTGAAGATATTTCCAGGATAGCAGGTATCCGGGAAATATGCATTACTACCAATGGCGTGGTCCTGCCTGATATGACAGACCGGCTGGTCACACTTGGAGTAAGGCACATCAACATCAGTCTCGACACCCTTAAAAGAGACAAATTCGAGGAAATTACTGGCCGCGACCTATTCGACAGGGTATGGAACGGCATAGAAAAATGCCTGGAGGCAGACATCCCATGCCTCAAAATAAATTTTGTCATGATCAGGGGCAGAAACCATGATGAGATAGCAGATTTTGCCATGCTCACCAGGCAGCTTCCTGTAGAGGTGCGTTTCATAGAATTCATGCCCATTGGCAAGGGCTCAAACTGGGGAGAACAGTTCTTCTATCCCTCTGACAAGGCACTGGAACAAATAGAGAAAAGGGCGGGAAAGCTTGTCAGGAAAGAGAGGACAGCCTTTTCAGGCCCGGCGGAACTCTACAGGTTCCAGGATGGCCGGGGTTCCATAGGCTTTATCAGTCCCTTAAGCCACAGGTTCTGCAACGAATGCAACCGGCTCAGGATCACTGCGGATGGCAGGCTCAGGCTCTGTCTCTTCTCTGATATAGAGATGGACCTGAGACAGATGCTCAGGACAGGGATCAACGATGAGGACCTGGCAGCATTTTTCATGGATGCGGTCAAGACAAAGCCGGCAAGATACATGGCACGGACACAGAACCTGCCTTCATGCAACCGCAGGATGTCAAGCATAGGCGGATAGATGTTCCCGTCTATAAAAAGGAAGGCCTGGTTATATTTGTAAACCATCAATACAGGAGGAATTATGATCATCCTTGAAGATCTCCTATATACCGAGGAGCATATCTGGGTAAAACCTGACGGCAACCAGGAAAAGGCGGTGGTGGGAATTACGGATTTCGGACAAGAAGAATTCGGGACCCTGGTATCCGTGGATCTGCCAGAGGCAGGAGACGAATTCGTGGAAACAGACTGCTTTGCCACGGTAGAAAATTCAATGGGCCAGGTATCAGAGCTGCTTTGCCCTCTTACAGGAAAAGTCCTGTTAGTCAATGACCAGCTGATAGATGCCCCCAACATGATAAACGAGGATCCTTATGACGATGGCTGGATAATAGTATTAAAACTTGCCCAGCCACAGGAGCTGGATGATCTCATGACCCCGGAAGAATATGAAAAATATGTGGATGAGCTCAAGATAAAAGAAGATGAAGAGCTGGAAGACGAAGACGATGCCCTGGAGGTCGTGGAAGAATGAAGGGAAAGATGGCATTTTTATTCCCTGGGCAAGGCTCACAGTATATAGGCATGGGGAAGGATTTCCTTGACCAGCTTCCTGATGGCAGGGAGCTCTATCAGGTTGCCGAAAAGGTAACCGGTGTGCCGGTAACAAGGCTGTGCCTGGAAGGGCCAATGGAAGAGCTCACGAAAACCTCGAACCTGCAGCCCTGCCTGACAGCTGTGGATATGCTCTGCTGCAAAGCAGTGCTTAATCACGGAATAAAGCCCCATGCAGTAGCCGGGCACAGCCTTGGTGAATACCCGGCCCTCGCGGCAGCCAGCGTGCTTTCCAGCGAGGAATGTTTCCGACTGATAAAGGAACGTGGCAGGCTAATGGATGAGGCCGCAATGGCTAATCCCGGCGGCATGGCAGCGGTAATCGGCATGGAGAGAAGCGAACTGGAAAAACTCGTGGACAGGGCCTGTGGGCCAGGCCGGGTTCTTGCCATTGCAAACCACAACTCCAGACAGCAGATAGTGGTAACCGGACACAAGCCAGCAGTTAAGGAACTCTGCAAGCTGGTGAAGGAGACAGGTAAAAAAGCAATTCCTCTGAAGGTCTCAGGCGCATACCACAGCCCGCTGATGAACGATGCCGCCAAGGCATTTGCCGACATAGTGGAAAGAACAGAGCTCCACGATGCCAGCCTGCCGGTTTACAGTAATGTGACCGCTGAACCAGAGACATCTGCCTCAAAAATCAGGCAGCTCATGAGTCAACAGATATGTTCTCCGGTACGATGGTACGAGATTATAAACAACATGTACCGGGACGGCATACGTATATTCATAGAACTCGGTCCCAAGAAGGTACTTACAAACCTTTCCAAAAACTGCGTAAATGCAGATGATGTTGAATTTTTCAACGTGGAAAAACCGGATGATCTTTCCGGGATCTTTCTGACTTAACAAGGAATTAAGGCCTACCAGGATATGTTTTTCAGCAGAAAAAAATACAATGGCACAGGGCTGAAATGCAAAAAATGCGGAGGAGAGCTTGAGCTCTGCAGGCGCTGAAGGAAAACAGCCCTGAGGTGTCAGGGCTGTGGTCAGATGTTCAGTATCCGTGAATATTCCAGCGAGATGACAGAAAAGCTGGCAAGACAGCTCGCATTTACAAGAGTGGACAGGATCTGAACAGGGAGACGGAAATTGCTCCATGGCATTAAAAAAGGGGAGTTATTCAGCATTTTGTTTTAAGACGCCTGAATGGTATCGTTCTCCAGCTCCAAAAGAAGAATTTCTTGTTTTTCTAAGTTTGCTCTGCCTGAATCGCGAAACTCGCTCGTGCCGCGCTCAGACAAGCTCGATTTTTTCGGCTCCGCTTCTCTAAGAAAAGACTGCGAAATTGTTCACAGTCGCTTAAAAACAATACCATTTACCTGCGTGAAAGTTGTGGATGTGCTGAAAGATTTTACCTCTGCATAACTTGACAGAGACGGCGTAATTCAAATACCTCTTTCCCGGACTATGCAGCTCGCAAGTTTGCCGAAGATGCAAGCAATGTGGAAATCTTTCTGAAAACGCAAAAGGGAATAGGCCGGGAAAAGAAAAAGACCATGTTGGAGGACCTGCTGGTGGGGGCCTCTGATCCCTGCATAACCTGCGCCGCGCATTGATGCCCGTTGCAGACAGACAACCTGTTTTTTTTCTTGACAGTATATAGCTATATGGCTATATTTCTAAACATGAATAATCCCACCATAGACAAGATCAGCAGGCGCTTAAAGGCGATATCCGATCCCACAAGGATAAAAATTCTGCTCCTGCTCTTCCGCAAGGAATGCTGCGTGTGCGAACTGACCGGGGCCATAGGCCTTTCGCAGCCCACCATTTCCAGACACCTTTCCCTGCTGGAGAGAGAGGGCTTTATAAGCAGCACACGGGAAAAGAACTGGATCATCTACCGTATCTCTCCCATGGAGACCTGCTGCAGGCAGCTACTGGACGTGGTGCTTAACCGCGCCCGGAAGGACCCGGAGGCTGAAAAACTCATGGATAAGGTTTCAGGCCTTGACCGGTGCAGCATCTCCCAGGACAAGGAAATAGAAAGGAAGGCGGCCAAATGAAAAGGGTGCTTTTCCTGTGCACGGAAAACTCGTGCAGGAGCCAGATGGCAGAGGCCATCACCCGCAGGTTTCTCGGAAAGGATGTCCAGGCATCTTCCGCGGGCACCAGGCCTTCTAAGGTAAATCCCAAGGCCATAGAGGTCCTCAAGGAGATAGGGATTGACATATCTGGCGCCCGCTCAAAGCACATAGACGAATTTGCCGGCGAGCGGTTTGACCTGGTTGTCACCCTCTGCGGCGGTGCCAGGGATGCCTGCCCGTTCTGGCCTGGTCAGGGGAAAAGGCTCCACTTCGGCCTGGACGACCCTGCAAAGGCCAAGGGTACAAGGCAGGAGGTCCTTTCAAGTTTCAGGGCGGTTAGGGACAGGATAATCGATGAGCTGATACCCATTCTCAAAAAGGAACTTGACTTGCAGGAGTCCTCAAATGCTTAAGATATTCACCTTATTTGCAGACCTTGTTACCTACAACTGGTTCAATCTGGAGCCCGGCCGTCACCTGACCGAGGCCGTTCACTTCTTTGCAGAAGATACCACCAAGATATTTTTCCTGCTTGTCACCATCATTTTCGTGGTGGCAATGATAAGGAGCTTCTTTCCGCCTGAGCGAACAAGGCGCTTTCTGGCAGGCAAGAACCTCTTCGTGGCCCATGTGCTTGCCGCAGCCCTGGGCGTCGTAACCCCGTTCTGCTCCTGTTCTGCATGCCCGCTTTTCATTGGTTTCGTTGAGGCAGGAATCCCCTTGGGCGTTACCTTCAGTTTCCTCATCTCCTCGCCCATGGTGAACGAGGTGGCACTGATCCTGCTCTTCGGGCTTTTCGGTTGGGAGATAGCCGCTATCTACCTTGGCACAGGGCTTCTCGTTGCAATAGTTGCAGGCATCATAATCGGCAGGCTCAACATGGAACGCTTCGTGGCAGATTACGTGTGGGAGATAAGGATGGGCCAGGCCGATGTCCCGGACATGACATGGAAAGAGCGCATGGAATACAGCAAGGGATACGTGAAGGAGATCCTCGGCAAGATATGGCTCTACGTCCTTGGCGGAATCGCGGTAGGCGCCCTAGTTCACGGCTACGTTCCCCAGGATTTCCTGCTCAGGTATGCAGGGCCGTCAAATCCCCTGGCAGTGCCGGTTGCAGTCATACTTGGAGTGCCGCTTTACAGTAACGCTGCAGGGGTAATTCCCATTGTCCAGGCGCTCATGTCAAAAGGGCTGCCCCTTGGGACCACCCTCGCCTTCATGATGGCGGTCACTGCCCTTTCCTTTCCAGAAATGGTGATCCTGAGCCAGGTGCTCAAGAAGCAGCTCATAATGACATTTGTAGGCATCGTTTCCGTGAGCATAATCATCGTTGGATACATCTTTAACATGCTGATATAGGCATAGAGGGAACAAAACATGGACGAAACAATCTGTTACTGCTTTGGATACACGAGGCAGGACATCCTGAACGACCTGGCATCAAACCTTGGCCGTTCCACCATCATGGAAAGGATAATGGCGGAAAAGAAGGCCGGGAATTGCAGGTGCAAGGAGACCAATCCCAGGGGCAGGTGATGTCTCGTGGATGTCCGCCGTGTCGTGGACTCCTGTAGGATGTAAGACATTATCCCAAATTATGCACTTCAAATGCCGAATAAAATGTTTTCATTTATAATTTCAGGAAGTTATCGTTAATATAATGCCAAAAAATATTTACCTAAATAGTGACAGGTTCCAACAGCAAAAACGTTCGGCATTTGAAGCCACAAGGGGCTCACAATTTCACCGAATTTGCTGCGTTGTCGGGCATTTGAAGTACCATAGTACGTCTGCATGCCCTTCGCCTTGCACTTTCGGCAAACTTACGAGCTGCATAATCCGGGATTATATATGCCTTTTTGTCTTCCGCATCGTCCCGAAAAGCCTTACCGCTGATAGATGATAATATACTGTTTTTAAGAGAAAAATCATGGCAAGAAAACCGGTGATGGAGACATAAAAGAATGTATTTCCCGGTAGCAGGCATAGACGTAAATCCAATCATTCCGCCGCTCGTGGCCTTTGTAATCTCGTTTTTTACATCCATGGGAGGTGTCTCCGGTGCTTTCCTGCTCCTTCCCTTTCAGATGAGCTTTTTAGGCTTTACGAGCCCTTCCGTAAGCGCCACCAACCAGCTTTTTAACATAGTCGCCATCCCCAGCGGGGTGTGGCGATACATGAAGGAAGGCCGCATGGTGTGGCCCCTGACCTGGGTGGTCATAGTGGGGACGCTTCCAGGAGTGCTCATAGGAGCCATCGTCCGGGTTAAATACCTTCCTGACCCAAAAAATTTCAAGTTCTTCGTGGGGCTTGTCCTTCTTTACATAGGCATACGCATGATCCAGGACATCTTTTTCAAGAAGGCGGACAAGGAGAAACAGGTATCCGCAGAGGACGAATTCCAGAAACTGGTCAAAGGTTTCAGGGAAAGGCAGGATGGGAAGGACCTTCCTACCATCGCAGTCAAGGAATTCTCCCTCACCAGGATATCCTACGATTTTTACGGAAGAAATTTCACGGTCAACACCTTCTGGATCTTCATGCTGAGTGCAGTGGTGGGTGTCATAGGGGGAGTGTACGGCATAGGCGGTGGCTCCATCATAGCGCCGTTTTTCATAAGCTTCTTCGGCCTTCCCGTTTACACGGTTGCAGGTGCGGCACTCATGGGCACCTTCGTTACCTCGGTAGCAGGAGTGGCCTTCTACCAAGCCATCGCCCCTTTCTATCCCAACATGGCAGTTGCCCCTGACTGGCTCCTCGGCTTTCTGTTCGGCATAGGCGGCACTGCTGGCATGTACCTTGGGGCAAGGGCACAGAAGTTCATGCCTGCAAGGATCATCAAGATGATACTTGCCGCATGCATATTTTTCGTGGCAGGAAAGTATATTTTCAATTTTTTCAGATAGCCAAGAGGGGTGGGAAAATGAAGACAGGATTTAAACAAAAAATGAATGACCGGGCAAGGCGCATGTTTATTGCAATTTTCAACCTGAAGGGTGCCTGCGGTGCCGCTGGGATCATGGCGTTTTGTCTCATTCTCCCTGCATTTTACGTCCCCTGCGCCCTTGCGGCAGGCGAGACAGCATTCCATCCAAGGGTTTCTGAAAGAAGCCCGGAAGAGCTGGCAAGGCGTGATTTCATGTCGGTCTGCCCTCCGTTCTTCCTGCGGGATGAGGTCGGCCAGGTGATAGACCCGGTACACGGCATCAATGACAAAAGGCCATACAGCCCAAAGAAGACATGCGGCCAATGCCATGATTACGAGCTGATAACCAGAGGTTACCATTTCCAGCAGGGAAAGGACGAAAGGCTTTCCCCGGAACTTGCGGCAATGTATCCCTGGATGCGTACCCCAGGCCAGTATGGCGGGCGCTACTGAAGCGCTGCTCCGAACTATCGCCAGTTGGCGAAAAAGAAAAACAGCAGTGCAAGGCAGATTGACCTGACATCCTATACCTTCGTCAAGACCTGCGGAGGCTGCCACCCGGGAGGAGGGCCTGCCGAGTTTGATCGGGCCGGGCACCGCTATGACCTTTTTGCCTCAGATCCATCCAACCACATAGTGCCTGGCGGTGACAACAACTTCGACGGCGACTATTACAGGGCCAAGTGGGCAGAAAGCGGCGTCCTGGAGGCCGACTGCCTCATGTGTCACATGCCTGGCTACGAATACAGCAAGAGGAAGAAACAGATAGGTGCCTTGAATTTCAGGTGGGCGGCAACAGCAGGCGCGGGCCTTGCACAGGTAACCGGAAGCGTCTCCCGGAACCAGACCCCGGAAGTACAGTATGACCTTGGCAAATTCAGGAAGGACGGAAAGGTCGCACTCCACATGGTCAGGGAGATACCCACTGAAAACTGCCTGCACTGCCACCGTGAGCCTGACTGGAAGAAGAAAGGCGCATCGTACAAGCCCAGGACAGACGTCCACATCCGCGCGGGCATCAGGTGCGTGGACTGCCACGTGACAGGCAGGAACGCAAAAGACCCCAGGATAAAGGGCAGGGAACGGCACCAGATCGGGAAGGGAGACGACCCCACCGGCCTGGTAAGAAATGACCTTGACAACACCATGAGGACCTGCGAGGACTGCCATTTCAAGGGAGAGCTTCGCACCAAGATCGCATCCCATCACGGCCTGCCTCCCATACACCTTGAAAAGATCGCCTGCCTGACATGCCACGTGCCGCAGCGCCAGGTAAAGGCCGCGCTCATGCAGGACAGCACGGTCTTTAACACGGTTCCCCGGATCTCAAAGGCGGGAAAGCGCATCTGGACCTTTTACGGCCCTGACATGAAGCCCTGGAACCTCTACGGTGAGGCCAGCACGTTCACCGTGGAAAAACAGCCGCTTTTCCTGTTTGACCCGCTTCGTGCCTGGTACAAGGGCAAGATATTCCCAATGAACATGATAGACAGCATTTGGGTCGCGATCATCGACCAGGACGGCCGGATAACGGGCCAGCCCTACATGAAAGACCTCTACGCCATGTGGACTTCGCACCTCAAGAGCCCTGGAGAGAAATGGCCGGAGCTTGCGGTTATCAGCGATGACAATCACGACGGGGCCCCCGAGGTGAACCGTCCAGATGAGGTATTGGCGCTTAGCAGGGCAGTGAGAGGGTTCCTGGAGGCGGCAGGCGAGCCCATGGAAGGCCGCAAGGTTGCCCTGGTATCAGGCCCGCGCTACACCCTTGACGGCAGGATGTGGCACGCACTCCAGTTCAAGCCCGCGCCCTGGCAGTACACGCCCTATTCCTCGGTGTTCAAGCTGAGCCACGACATCATGCCCGCGGACAGCGCCCTTGGCGCAGGCGGGTGCACGGACTGCCACAGCAGCAGCTCCCGCCTGTGGAGCCGGAAGGTGATGTCCTTGCCGTTTGATGGGCCGGGAGCAGAGACCAGGTGGACCACCAACGCGGCAATACTCGGTCTGTCGCCATTGGGCGTCAGCATGGGGGCAATCCGGCACGAGATCTTAGAGCCCATATTGTTTTACGGCATGCTCACCGTGTTTACGCTTCTGATAACCATACTCCTTGCAAGGGGGGTTGAATTCGCTCCGGACTGCGGGAATGCCCTGGCCGGAGATCCGGCAATGCGCCTTATGTTGGCCATCCTGGGAGTTGCTGCCCTCGGGCCTGGAATCATACTGACAGGTGAAAAGATCCTTAGCTCAAACGCAGTGGGCATCCTGGGGACCTTTCACAAGGCAGTGGGACTTATCCTTGTTGCCTCGGCAGTCTGGGTCATTGTCATGGAAAAGGTAAAAAAGGGCCTGCTCTTTTACCTTGGTTGCGCAGGGATACTCTTCATGGCCGCGACCGGCGGGATCCTTCTTTTCAGCGCCGATATGAACCTGCGCCAGATAGTGTTCACCCTGCACGACATGGGAGCCCTTGCCCTGTGCTTTATGGCCGCTGCTGCAATACTCGTAAAGATACTTAAACTGAGAAAGATAAAGGAAAAGGAATTGTGCGAAAAATAAAGGGAATTAACCAGAAAATACTCTTTTTGATTGCGGCGTATGTCTCTCTGACGCTCCTGGCGGGCAGCATTGCCCTGGCCATGGAGATCGACCGTGATGAAGGACAGGCCAGGGAAAGTAAGATCCCGGCTTCGGGCCTGCATTTAACCTCTCTCCAGGCAGCCGCTTACGTTCAAAAGCATGCCGGAGACTGTCTCTTCCTGGACATCAGGGACCCTGGCGAGATATTTACCATCGGCATGCCTCTTTTGGTGGACGGCAACGCCCCGTTCAGGTTCATAAATTTCCGGAAGTGGGATGAAAAGAAGAAGACCTTCAAAATGGAAGAGAATCCTGACTTTGTAAAGGCAGTGGATTTTTTTCTCAAGAAAAAGGGGATTTCAAGATCCGCTCCAGTAATCATCATCTGCAGTTCAGGCAGGCGTGCCCCCAAGGCCGCAAACCTGCTGTCAGAGGCTGGGTACAAAAACGTCTACGTGGTTACTGACGGCTACAACGGCTGGCGGAAAAACAAGCTGCCATGGAGCAGGAAGCTCGAAAAAGACAAGATGTTTACCCTTATTTCAGGGAAAACAAAGAAATAACAAAAAACTCGAACAAGGAGGAACAAAAAGATGAAAATCGAAATCTTAGGCCCAGGCTGTGCCCGCTGCAAGGCACTTGAAGCAAACGCAAAACAGGCCGCAGAGGAATTAGGCCTTGACGCAGATGTGGTAAAGGTCACTGAAATGGGAAAGATCGCGGCCTATGGCGTCATGTCCACACCGGGCGTGGTGGTTGACGGCAAGGTCAAGGGCTCGGGAAAGCTATTCAGCGTGGACGAAATAAAAAAGATGCTCCAGGAGTAGCGGAAGGAGAAGGATCTTGACAGCAGGCACGCTGAAGCGTCTTTCCTTTCTGGACCGCTACCTGACACTATGGATATTCATTGCCATGGCGGTGGGAGTGGGCGGTGGTTACTTCTTTCCTGCTGTAAAGGACGTTATAAACGTCTTCCAGGTAGGCACCACCAACATTCCCATTGCCATCGGCCTGATCCTGATGATGTACCCGCCGCTTGCCAAGGTGAAATACGAGGAACTGCCAGAGGTCTTCAAGAACGTAAAGGTCCTGACCCTCTCGCTCATTCAGAACTGGGTGATAGGCGTGGAAGTCCCTGTACTTATCAGCCTTGTAAACGTGGCACTTGGCCTGCGGAAAAGGTTTTTCCAGGCCGAAAAAGGAGGTGCAGTTTGAAAATATTAGGAAAGACATTTTTGCCAATTTTGGTGCCAGTCGTGTTTCTGCTTGTGGCAGGTGTTTTTAGGCCCCTGGAAACGGCTGCTGCTGCCCAGGCAGACCATGCCAGGGTCATTGTTTACTATTTCCACGGGAATTACCGCTGTCCCACGTGCAAAAAGATAGAGAGACTGTCCCACGAAACTGTAGTTGATAATTTCAAAAAGGAGCTTTCGAAAGGAGAGCTTATATACAGGGTGGTCAACGTGGAAGAACCTGGGAACAGGCATTTCGTGGACGATTTTGGCCTCTTTACAAAATCCCTTGTTCTTGTCGAGGAAAGGGACGGCAAGACCGTTCGCCATAAGAACCTGAGTAAAATCTGGGTGCTGATACGGGACGAGAAGGCCTTCAAGGATTACGTAAAGGAAGAGGTAACCGCCTTTATGAAACAGGCCGGGATTGAAAAGGCCGATGCCAGGGGAAAGTAACAGGCATGGAAACCTTCCCCCTATGGACAGCCCTCTGGCTTGGGATACTGACATCAATCAGCCCGTGCCCACTTGCGTCGAATATTGCGGCTCTCAGTTACCTGTCAAGCGGTGCGGGAAGAATTGACGGCAGGAATGCCCTACGCTCAGGGCTGTTTTACACCCTCGGCAGGATGATCGCCTACACGGTCCTTGCCTTTGTCATCACGTGGCAGCTCCTTTCAGTCCCTGCCGTCGCCAACTTCCTGCAAAAGTACATGAGCCTGATTCTCGGCCCTGTACTGGTTCTTTCCGGCCTTGTCATGCTGGAATTCATGACAATCAGGATCCCGGGGATTGCAGGAAACAGGCTTGTAGAAAAGGCCATCAGAAGACATCCGGGCATGGTTGGAGCCTGCGTGATGGGTATTGTGTTTGCCCTGTCCTTCTGCCCGGTTTCGGCAGCGCTATTTTTCGGAAGCCTGGTTCCCCTCGCTGTTCAGAATCATTCCCCGCTCCTCATGCCCCTGGCCTATGGTGCAGGCACGGCAGCACCTGTCGTTGGGGCAGCCGTCTGCCTGGGGTTAGGGGTAGACATAACGGGCAGGTTTTACGAGGCAGCCAGGCGTTTTGGCGGCCTTGCCAAAAAGGCCTCTGGAGCAGTTTTTGTCCTTGTGGGAGGATACTACTCGTGGCAGTTTCTCATTCCCTTTCTGAAAAACATCTAAACAAAAATGGAGAAAACCGTGAATAAAAACAACTGGATTCCATCGTTATTGTTCCTGCTGCTCTGCTCCTGCCTGGCGCTTCCGCAGGCATTTGCCGGTCACGCCCAGCTTGAAGACCTTGGAAACGGCATATGCAAGGACCTGAAGTCAGGCCTCATGTGGCAGGTCAGGAAGAGCCATAAATTCTACACGGAGGCGGAAGCAGAAAAGTACGTCAAGGGATTGAGGCTTGGCGGCTTCAGTGACTGGAGGCTTCCAACAAAGCTTGAAAGATGGCGGCTTCTCCACGTCTTTCTCCTGGACAGGAACGGCAACTGCACCTTGAAGTATCTCAACCTCCCCTACTGGACCACAAAGACTGACAAGGGCACCAAGCCCATCAGGCTAGAGATTGCCTGTTACTGCCGGGACGACCAGGTCATTTCCTATGCGCCTTACGGTTTCGTGAGGGCGGTAAGGAGATATGCACCAGAGAACAAGGATTAAAATTGATGAATCCGTAAAAACAGGTCTTCTCACGCAAAGACGCTAAGGCGCTGTCCTTTTCTTTTATAATTACAATACATTATCTTTGCGAGCTTTGTGGCTTTGCGTGACATTTGGACTTTTTACGAAACTATCAAAATTATAACCCTTCAACAATTAACGATAACCAGGAAAGGATTCATCCTGATCATGATGATAACGGGAAAAGATCAAAAAGGGAATTGGAAGGCCATGCCGATATTTGTCTGCCTGTTTTGCCTGATGCTGCTTCCTCTTCCAGCAGGAGCCTGGGAAACTTCACCGCAAGCCCAGGCACAGTCCCAGTCAGGGCAGCCCCTGCCCGCTGACCTGACCCTGCATCAGGCAGTATCCATTGCCCTTGAAAAGAACCCGCTTCTTGCCTCCAAGAAAAACGAGGTATCCGCCTCCCATGAAGGCGTGAAGGAGGCGAAGGGGGCCTTGCTTCCCAGGGTAGATGCCTATTCATCTTACGAAAGGCTCAGCGACCCGCAGGTGGTGGTGCCCATAAAATCCTTTGGCGGAAAGCCGCCGACCTTCAGCAGGGATCAATACCGCACAGGCATAAGCCTGAAGATGCCGGTCTTCGAGGGTGGAAGGCTCTGGACGAACATAGGCCTGGCAAGGCTGAAGGAGCAGGTATCCCGGAAGGATTTCTCCTTCACGACCCAGGAGCTCATCTACAACGTGACAAACGTGTTCAACGATGTCCTGTTCCTGAAGAACCTCCAAAAGGCACAGGAAGAGACGCTTGGGGCCCTCAAAAAATTGCGGGCAGATGCAAAGAGCAGGCTTTCCGTGGGGCGCGTGGCCCCGGTGGACCTCATGCGGATCGACGCCCAGGTAGCCCAAGAGGAACACGCCCTCGTGGCAACCAGGCAGGAGAGGAAGAGGGCCATGGAGCTTCTTGCGCAGCTCATGGGTATTGAGCCCTGGAACTTGAAGGATGTCAAGGGCGTACTCCGGGAACCCGATACCAGGGAATTGGAGAGCCAGGAGGACGCAGTCTCCAGCCTTGTCCTGGAACGCCCGGACATACAAAAGGCAAAGAACGAGATGCTCCTGGCCCAAAAGGCCGTAAGATACGAAGAGGGCCTCCACCTTCCATTCGTTGATATCGTGGGTGACTATGGAAGGCGGGCAGGAAGCGGTTTTGACGGGGACGAGGAGGCCTGGAGCGCTGGGGTGAAGGTCGGGCTCAACATCTTCAGCGGAGGAGTAATCTCTGCAAAGGTGAGGGCCGCGGAAGAAAGATACCTTGCCGCCAGGAACAGGTACGAGCACCTCCGGCTTACCGCCCTCAGGGAGGCCCTGAACGCCCTCTCCGAGATAAGAGAGGCTCAGCAGAGGCTCAGGGCCGCAACCGTTTCCCTGAAAAGCGCCAGGGAATCTTTCCGCATAGAAAAACTGAAATACGAGACAGGGGCAGGCACCATAACGGACAGCCTCCTTTCCCAGGCCTCGTGGTTCCAGTCAGAGGCAGATGTACACCAGGCCCTGTATGACCTCTTGCGGGCAAGGATGGACTACAAGTTTGCCACAGGGAGAGTGAAATATGAAGATTGAAAAACACTTGATGAAAAAGGCGGTAATAGTCCTGCTGGTCCTGCTCTTGGCGGCTGGCGGGGTCATGGTCATAAAAAAGAAGAAACAGGCGCTTTTGCATACACCGCTGCCGGAAAAAGCGCCTCTCCCTGTACTCGTGGTCCAGCCCGAGGCCGGCACCTTCCCCATGACCAGGAGGTATCTTGGGACCATCACCGCAAAGGTAGCGGCAGACATTTCCCCAAGGATAACGGGAAGGATATTCGAGGTAAGGGTCAGGGAAGGGACAGAGGTCAAGAAGGGACAGCTCCTCGCCCTGATTGACGACAGGCAGATCAGGGACAAGATAAACGAGCTCAGGGCCAGGCTCTTTGCAGCAAGGTCTGCCCTCAACACCCAGGAGGGGATATTTGAAAGGGACACCAGGCTTTTTGACAACAAGGCCATAAGCAGGGAGCAGCTTGACCGTTCCAGGGCATCGAGAGACCTTGCGCGTGCCGAGGTGGTCTCGCTCAAGTCCGCACTTTCATCCGCGGAGACAGACCTCTCCTACGTGCGGCTCAAGGCCCCATTTGACGGGATAATAACAAAAAGATACCAGGACCCTGGAGACCTTGCCGTTGCAGGCAAGCCTGTCCTTTCCATGGAGCGGCCTTCTTCTGGATACTACGTCGAGGTGAAGGTGCCGCAGGCAGAATTCCCCCTGATGAAAAAGGGGAACAGGGTATTTCTTGAAATGGAAAAAATTGTGCCCGGGCAGGCCGGTGCGTCCCTCCAGGTGGAGATCAGCAGGGTGCATCCTGCAGTAAGCACCGGCACTCTGGCAGCCGTTGAGGTGGATACAGGCAGGCGTCCCTTCGGGCTTCCAACAGGTGCAACCGTGACAGCAAGGATCGAGACAGGCACTGTTCACGGCCTCAGGGTGCCCCTTCGCGCCCTGCTTGAAAACGTGGATGCCGCCTACGTCTATGCCGTCGGCAGGGATAACAAGGTCCATGTCAAAAAGGTAAGTTTGCTCTACAGGGGGCCTGATTTTGCAGTCATCCACCAAGGAGATATCCCGGCTGACAGCAAGGTTGTCGTGGCCCAGGAAAGCGCCCTCTTGAGGCTCCACGAGGGTGAAAAGGTGAAGCCGGTATCGGGGAAGGAGAAGATCTGATGGAAGGGCAAGAGGGCACCAGGAAATCCTTTGCCGAGAGGTTTCTCTCAATTCCCCATCTTGTCATGTCGGTCATACTGCTGGCAGTGGCCCTGGGGTTCATAGGTTTCAAATCCATGCCCCTGAACTTGTTCCCGGATGCCAATTACCCCGTGATAACGGTGATCATACCCTGGCCCGGGGCTTCTGCGTCAGACGTGGAAGACAAGGTCACAAGGATCGTGGAAAAGGAGCTTTCCACAGTGGATCTTGTCAGGAAGGTAAGGTCGGTCAGCCAGGATGAAATGGCAGCGGTCTCCGTTGAGTTTGAGTACAGGAAGGGGCTTGATGCAGCGGCAACCGATGCGGCAAATGCCATAAAGAGGATAGAATCCCGTCTGCCGCCCGGCATAAGGCCGGCAGAGATATTCAGGGTAAGCGATGCCACGACCCCTGTATTCACCCTGGCACTGTCGCCAAAGAGCGGGACGCACCTTGACCTCGAAAAGGTGCGCCAGCTTGCCGACAACGAGATCAGGGAAGATTTCCTCCGCATACCCGAGGTCTCAAACGTCGAGGTCTTCGGCGGATATTTCCCAGAGGTAACCGTGGAGATAGACCCGCAGGCCCTTCACGCCCACGGGCTTTCCCTTGAAAAGGTGATAATGGCCCTGAAGGCTCAGAACATAAACATCCCTGACGGGCTTATCCTGAGAAAGGACAACCAGTACCTCGTAAAGACCCAAGGGGAGAGGCTTGAAAAGGAAAGGCTCAGGCAGGTCGTGGTGTCCCATGAACCCGGCGGGGACGTCCACCTTGGAGACATTGCCAGGATCAGGACAAACTTCCAGGAAAGGCAGTCGTTCTACCGGGGAAACGGGCATGCTGCCATAGGCGTAAACATCCTGAGGCCTGAAAAGGGGCACGTCACCACCACCATAAAGGCCCTGGAGGCAGCCCTTCCCTCCATCAAGGCAAAATACCCTGAAATTGCGTTCCAGGTGGCCGACACCCAGAAGACCATAATAGAAACCAGTATTGAAAACATGGTGGACGCCCTGAGAGACGCCATTATCATGACGGTTGCAGTGATCTTCCTCTTTCTTGCAAACGTCAGGATTTCTATCCTTGCCGCCATCTCCATCCCCTTTACATACTTTCTCACCTTTGCGGCCATGTATCTCTTCGGTTACGAGCTCAACATCGTGACCCTTACCGCGGTGATAGTGGCCGTGGGCCTCCTGCTTGACGACGCTATTGTTGTCATAGAAAACATAGAACGTCACTATCACAGCCTTGGAAAGTCCATCTACAGGGCGGTGGTTGACGGGCTTAACGAGATACTCCTTGCCGACTGGGCTGGCACCTACACCACGGTCATCGTGCTGGTGCCCATCATGTTCGTGGCCGGATACGTCCAGAA